>DASVVV010000049.1:0-28438 GCA_036386375.1 Allosphingosinicella sp.
GTCCCGAGCGACGTCTCGCTGACCTGAAGCGGGCCCTGGCCTTCGCCGACGATCTGGTCGCGAGCCGTTCCGATCCCGACGCTGGTCGCGGTCGTCAGCGGCGGCGTTCGCGCCGGCTGCGAGTGAAACCAGCCGACGAAGGCGCCGTCCTGGAAGTTGAGCGCCAGCGGCCCGAATTCGACGAATTCCATCGGCCCGGCGCCGCATTCCTGGTTGGATCCCTGGTCCGTCGGCTGGCCGAGAATGGCGGTGACGGCCACGACGGCCTCGGCCTTGGCCATGCCGAAGGCGAGCTGCGTGCCCGGCCCGGCGACGAGCAGTCCGTCCGAGGTCAGCCGCAGCAGAGGGCGGGAAGCGCCCGGCGTGCCGTCGGCGGCGGGCGCGGAGGCGGCCGACGCGCCATTGCCGGCGGTTCCGCCATTGGCGGTCGCGGGCGGCGAGGCGTCGCTGTCGCAGGCGCCGCAGGCGAGCGCCAGCAAGGCGGCATAGAGCGCGGGTCCAGTCTTGGTCATGGGGCCTCCCCTCCGTACGAGGGAGCGTGCCACAGCGAGGCGGAGAGAGGAAGCGTCGTCCGGTTCATATCGGCGCGCGCCGGAAGACCTCGTCATAATGCGGTCTGGCCAGGAGGCCGAGCTTTGGCTCGAAGCCGAGCCTCGCCATGGCCTCGTACAGATCGGTCGGGCTCGCCCCGAAGCGGGAAAGGTTGGCGCCGTCCACCTCGACGACTACGGTCTCGAGCCGCGGACGCTCGAGCAGCTTCCTCATCGAGCCGATCACCACGGCCTCGGCGCCTTCGACGTCGATTTTCACCATCGTCGGACGCGCGCCTGTCAGCGGTTCGACCAGATTGAGGAAGGCGTCCCCGCTGATCTGCTCCACTCGCGCGCTTCCGGCCGGTGCGAGATGAGCCCGGCCGCTATGTCCTTGCGGGCCGGAATCGAAAGTCGCGCTCCCGTTATCGGCGCCGACGGCGAGGTTGAACGGGGAGACGATGACCGCGCCGTTCAGAGCCAGATTTTCGAGCAGCTTGGCGAAAATCGGCGGATTGGGCTCGAATGCGGCCACGGACCCCGACGGTCCTACCCGCTCCGCCGCGACGATCGAGAAGAGGCCGACATTCGCGCCGATGTCGACGAATGCCATCCCCGGCCGAAGCCGGCTGACCTCGGCGAAGACCGGATCGTAGTCGCCGGTACAGCGCAGGCTGAAGCGGCTGGTGGCATCGCCGGCGTCGACGCGAAGAAGGGGCCCGTAACCCGAACGCAGCACCTGCCCGTCCAGCGGCCTTAGCAGGGCGCGCATCAGCAAAAACTTGCCGCGAAAGTCCGGTCCCGCCACCAGGCGCGCGACGATGCGGTTCAGCACGCCACTACTCAGTCCGGCTCCTGCATCCTCAGCGCGACGTCGTTCATGAAGCGCGCGTCGTCGCCCTTCGCCAGCCATTCCGCTTCCGCCGCGATCGCGCCGAGCAGGTCGCCGAGCCGCCCGGTCTCCGCCTTGGCATAATTGCCGAGCACGTGGCGGGTCACCTTGTCCTTATGGCCTGGATGGCCGATGCCGATCCGCACGCGGCGGAATTCGTTGCCGATATGGGCGTCGAGCGAGCGGATGCCGTTATGCCCGGCCGTGCCGCCCCCGACCTTCACTCTGACCTTGAACGGCGCCAAATCGAGCTCGTCGTAGAAAGCGGTGACGTCGGCCGGCGTCTTCTTGAAAAAATCCATGGCCGCCCGCGCCGCGCGGCCGCTGTCGTTCATGAAGGTGGCCGGCTTCAGCAGCAGGATTCGGCGCCCTCCGATCCGCCCCTGCTGGGCCCAGCCCTGGAACGCCTTTTTGGGCGGCTCGAAGCCGTGCACCTCGGCGATGGCGTCCACCGCCATGAAGCCGACATTGTGCCGGTGCATCGCATATTGCGCGCCCGGATTGCCGAGGCCGACCCAGATCTGCACGGGCGTTCCAAGCTCCCCTCCCGTCATCCCGGCGAAAGCCGGGATCTCACTTCTTCCTCGCCGGAAGAACGACAAAAGAGAATCCAGCTTGCGCTGGAATGACGACACGGGGCCCTCAGCCCTCTTCGGCGTCGTCGCCCTGGTCTTCGCCGACGAGCGGGACTTCCGCCGTTTCGGGTGCGGCCGACTCCTCGGTCTCCGCCGCCATGCCCGAAGGCGCGACGATGGTGGCGATGGTGAAGTCGCGGTCGGTGATCGCCGAGGCGGTGCCCTTGGGCAGCGTCACCTGGCTGATGTGGAGCGAATCGCCGATGTCGAGCCCGGCCAGGTCGACCTCGACCTCGTCGGGAATCTCGGCCGCGTCGCAGACCAGCTCGAGCTCGTGCCGGACGGCGTTGAGCACGCCCCCGCGCCTCAGGCCTCGGCTATCCTCCTCGTTGACGAAGCGGATCGGCACGCCGACCGTCACCTGGGCGTGCTCGGCGATCCTCAGGAAATCGACATGCAGCGGCCGGTCCGTCACCGGATGGAACTGGACGTCCTTGGGCAGGGTGCGGGTGGCCGCGCCGGCGACGTCGACCATGACGATCGAGTTCATGAAGTGGCCGGTCGAAAGCATCTTCGCCAGCGCCTTCTCCTCGACGTGGATCGCCAGGGGCTCCTGCTTCTCGCCATAGACGACGGCGGGCACTCGGCCTTGGTCGCGCAATGCACGGGAGGCTCCCTTGCCAGCCCGTTCGCGCGTCTCGGCCGACAGCGTAAGCTGTTCGCTCATTGCATGTCTCCAGAAAATGCGGGTTCAAACGATCCCGCTCGCGCCTCCAGGGATGACCATGAGCGGGGAAGCGGCGCCTATAGGCACACAGCGCCCGTGAAGCAAGCTATTGCACCCGCTCCGCTCTCAGTCCGCGCCGGGCCAGCATGTCCTGAACCGAGCCCTCGCCGGCGAGATGGCCGGCGCCGACGGCGACGAACACGGTGCCGGGCCGGTCCATGCGCTGGTCGAGCCACTCGGCCCAGCGGGCGTTGCGCCGGGTGAGCAGCACTTCGCGCATTTCCGGGGTGGTCGAGATGTCCTCGTTGAAGCTGCGCGCGATCGCGTCGGTGTCGCCCGCGGTCCAGGCGCGAAGCATCGCCTCGAACTGGCGGCGGAGCTCCGCCTCGGGCTCGAGCGCCGAAAGCAGGAACAGCCGCTGCGATTCTTCGGAAAGCTCGTCGAAGAAGCCGAGCTGCTGGGCGGCCGTTTCGAGGCCGGTCACCTCGCGGCCTTGGTCGCGCCAGCCGCGCTTAAGCTGCTCCTCGACGCCACTCGATCCCTGGATGCCGATGCGTTGCATCGTCACCAGCGCCAGCAACAGCCCGGCCGTCCAGCTCTTCATGGCGTCGAACGCCTGCACCGGCAGGCCCGAGGCGGCGATCGCGTCGAGCAGATCCTGGCGCCGCTCGGCCGGGACCCGCTCGACGATCGGCGGCACCGCCTCGCCCCGCGCCGCCGAGCGCATCGCCTCGGCCATCGCCGACGAATCGCTCGTATCGGCGACCTCCAGGACCAGCTCGTCGGCCTCGGCGAGCGCCAGCGCGACCCGCGCCGTCCCCCATTCGACGCCGCGGGGGAGGGCGTGCATCGTGCCGAACAGATAGATGGTCGTGTCCTGGTCGGCGAGCCGCCACAGCGCCGGCCGCGCCTCGGCCGTCGGCGCCTCGGCGCGCTGAGCCTGCGCCGCACCGGCGGCCGGCATCAGCGCCGCCTGGGCGGCGATCACAGCCGCCGCGAGGCCCCTCAGCCAGCGGCGCATTTTCCTTCCGAATCGCGCTCCGATCATCCTTTTTCCGCTCGTCCTTTCGCTTCCTTGACCCCTCATGCACCATCGGCCAAAGCGTCGCGACCCTCTTTGTTGCAGCTGCGAACCAGCCCGAAGGAAGGCGAATCCTTGGCGACCAGCCCGCTCTCTTTCCAATCGATGATATTGACGCTGCATGACTATTGGAGCGACCGCGGCTGCGTCATCCTGCAGCCCTACGATCTGGAGATGGGCGCCGGCACCTTCCACCCGGCGACCACCTTGCGGGCGCTCGGGCCGGACCCGTGGAAGGCCGCCTTTGTCCAGCCTTGCCGCCGCCCGACGGACGGCCGCTACGGCGAGAATCCCAACCGGCTCCAGCATTATTACCAATATCAGGTCATCCTGAAGCCAAGCCCCGCCGACCTCCAGGACCTTTATCTCGGCAGCCTCGCCGCCATCGGCATCGATTTCGCCCGCCACGACATCCGCTTCGTCGAGGACGATTGGGAAAGCCCGACGCTCGGCGCCTGGGGTCTCGGCTGGGAAGTCTGGTGCGACGGCATGGAGGTGACCCAGTTCACTTACTTTCAGCAAATGGGCGGCTTCGACTGCCGCCCGGTCTCGGGCGAGCTCACTTACGGCCTCGAGCGGCTGGCCATGTACATCCAGGACAAGGACCGCGTCTTCGACCTCGACTTCAACGATTCCGGCGTCAGCTACGGCGACGTCTTCCTCGAAAACGAGCGCCAGATGTCGGCGTGGAACTTCGAGGTGGCCGACACCGAAACCTTGTTCGACCTGTTCCGAAAGGCCGCCGCCGAATGCGAGAATTGCCTCGGCGCCGGGCTTGCGATCCCCGCTTACGAGCAGGCGATCAAGGCCAGCCATATCTTCAACTTGTTGAACGCCCGGGGCGTCATCTCGGTCGCCGAGCGCCAGGCCTATATCGGCCGAGTCCGCGACCTCGCCCGCGGCAGCTGCACCGCCTGGATGGAGAAAAACGGGTGGTCCCCGTTTCCTCCCCGTCCTGGGGAGGATTGCTGATGCCTGATTTTCTGCTCGAGCTCGTGTCCGAGGAAATACCGGCGCGGATGCAGGCCAAGGCGTCGGCCGAGCTCGCGCGGCTGTTCGAGGAGCGGATCGGCGAAGCGGGGCTTAAGGCGGAGGCGGTCGAGGCCTATGCCACGCCGCGCCGCCTCGCTTTGATCGCCCGCGGCCTCCCTGAGACGACGCAGGCCGTGAGCGAGGAGATCAAGGGCCCGCGGGCGTCGGCGCCGCCGCAGGCGCTGGAAGGCTTCCTTCGCAAGACCGGCCTGACGCAAGACCGGCTGAGCGAACGCGACGGGGTCTATTTCGCCGTCATCGACCGGCCCGGCCGCTCCACGGCCGAAGTGCTCGCCCAAGCGATCCCGGCCATCGTCCGCGCCTTTCCCTGGCCCAAGTCGATGCGCTGGGGCGAAGCCTCGGCCGCGCCGGAGAGCGGGCGCTGGGTGCGCCCGCTCCAGGGCATCGTCGCTTTGTTCGGCGAGCAGATCGTCGAGTTCGAGATTGGCGGCGTCCGCTCCGGCGCCGCGACCGTCGGCCACCGCTTCCACCATTCGGGCCCGATCACCATCGGCAGCGCGAAGGATTATGCCGAGAAGCTCCGCGCCTGCCACGTCGTCCTCGATCCCACCGAGCGCGTCCGGATCATCCGCGAGCGCGCCGCCGAGCTGGCCGCCGGCGCGGGCCTCGCTCTGGTCGAGGATGCGGGGCTGGTCGCCGAAAATGCCGGCCTCACCGAATGGCCGGTGCCGCTGCTCGGAAGCTTCGACCCCGCCTTCCTCGAAGTCCCGCGCGAGGTGATCCAGCTCACCATGCGCACCAACCAGAAATATTTCGCGTGCGTTGACGGGCAGCGGAAGCTCGCACCCAGTTTCGTTTGCGTCGCGAATCTCGACGCGGCCGACGGCGGCGAGGGGATCGTGGCCGGCAACCGCAAGGTGCTTGCAGCCCGCCTCGCCGACGCCCGCTATTTCTGGGAAGCGGACCTCAAGGTGCCGCTCGCCGAGCAGGCGAAGAAGCTCGATCAGATCGTCTTCCACGAAAAGCTCGGCACCGTCGCCGACAAGGCCGAGCGGGTGGCGAAGCTCTGCCAATGGCTGATCAAGGAGCGGATCGTCCGTGGGGTCGATCCGGAGCAGGTGCAGGCGACGGCGCGACTCGCCAAGGCCGACCTCGTCGCGCAGAGCGTCGGTGAATTCCCCGAGCTCCAGGGAACCCTGGGTGGGTACCTGGCGCGCGCGCAAGGACAGCCGGACGCGGTCGCCGACGCGATTCGGGACCATTACAAACCGGCTGGGCAGGGGGACGAAGTGCCGACCGCCCCGGTCACGGCACTGGTCAACATCGCCGACCGGCTCGACACGCTCGCCGCCTTCTTCGCAATTGGCGAGAAGCCGACCGGCTCGCGCGACCCGTTCGCCCTGCGGCGGGCGGCGCTGAGCTTCCTCCAGATCCTGACCTGCACCGGGATGCGCCTGCCGCTGCGCGAGGTGCTGGTCCAGGCCGCCGTGCTGGTCCTCCTTTCCCGTCTCGGCGCGCTGCGCTCCGCCACCTTCCCCGATTTGCTCGGCGAGGAAGAGGGGGATCATGAGATCACCGCCGAGGTCGGTTCGCTCACCTACCGCTACGGCGGCCGCGTCTCCACGCGCTGGAACTCGGCCCTGACCCCGAAGATCGAGCGCGGGGACGTGATCGAGCAGGTGATCGACATTCAGCAGGCGATCCTCGATTTCTTCGCCGACCGGCTCAAGGTCCAGCAGCGCGAGGCGGGCGTTCGCCACGATTTGATCGACGCCGTTTTCGCCCTCGGCGGGGAGGACGATCTCGTCCGCCTGCTTGCGCGGGTGAAGGCGCTGCAGTCCTTCGTCGACGGCCCGGAGGGCGCGGACCTACTGGCCGGCTACAAGCGCGCCGCCAACATCCTCAAGCGGGAAGGCTGGACTGAAGAACAGCCCGTGAACAAGTCGCTTTCCTACAGGCCTCAAATCGAGGAAAGTGAGCTCGAGGATGCGCTCGATTCGGCCGAGCCGCGCGTCGCGGCGGCGATCGAGGAGGAGGATTTCGAGCGCGCCATGGCGGCGCTCGCCCGGCTGCGCGGGCCGGTGGATGCGTTTTTCGACAAGGTGACCGTGAATGACCCCGATCCCGCCAAGCGAACCGCCCGGCTCAACCTGCTGCTGAGGATGCGCGACGCCGTGCATCGGGTCGCCGATTTTTCCGGCATCGAGGGGTGACGCGCGTGCACCCATGGCGAGTGCGAACATTGGGACCTTTCATGGACGATTTTGAATGACTCGCCATGTCTACCGCTTTGGCGGCGGCGTCTCGGACGGCGAGGCGGGTAACAAGAATCTGCTCGGAGGCAAGGGCGCGAACCTCGCCGAAATGGCCTCGATCGGCCTTCCGGTCCCGCCCGGCTTCACCATCACCACCGAAATGTGCACCCGCTATTATGAGGAAGGCGAAAGCTTCCCGGAATCGGTTCGCGCGGAGGTGGGGCAGGGGATCGCTCATATCGAGCGCGTCACCGGCCGGCACTTCGGCGACCCGTGCGATCCGCTGCTCGTCTCGGTCCGCTCCGGCGCGCGGGTGTCGATGCCGGGAATGATGGACACGGTCCTCAACCTCGGCCTCAACGACGAGACGGTGGAGGGCCTCGCCGCGGCGTCCGGCGACCCCCGCTTCGCTTGGGACAGCTATCGACGCTTCATCCAGATGTACGGCAATGTCGTCCTCGGCCTCCGGCACGATCTGTTCGAGGAAGCGCTCGAAATCGCGAAGGAGGATAAGGGTGTCCATCTCGACACCGAGCTCGAGGCGAAGGACTGGCAGCGGCTGACCCGCCGCTACATGGAGATCGTCGAGGAGGAGCTCGGCCGGCCCTTTCCCCCCGATCCGAACGACCAGCTCTGGGGCGCGATCGGCGCCGTTTTCGGCTCCTGGAACGGCGAGCGCGCCAGGACCTATCGCCGCCTGCACGACATTCCTCACGATTGGGGCACGGCCGTCAACGTCCAGGCGATGGTGTTCGGGAATATGGGCGAGGACAGCGCCACCGGCGTCGCCTTCACCCGCGATCCTTCAACCGGCGAATGCTGCTATTATGGCGAATATCTGATCAACGCGCAGGGCGAGGACGTCGTCGCCGGCATCCGCACGCCGCAATATCTGACCAAGGCGGCGCGCGAGAAAGCGGGGGCCAAGGCGCCATCGATGGAGGAGGCGCTGCCGGAGGTGTTCGGCCAGCTCACCGACGTCTTCCAGACCCTCGAGCGCCACTATCGCGAGATGCAGGACATCGAGTTCACCGTCGAGCGCGGCAAATTGTGGATGCTGCAGACGCGGACCGGCAAGCGCACCGCCAAGGCGGCGCTGAGGATCGCCGTCGACATGGCGCGCGAAGGCCTGATCGGCGAGGAGGAAGCGGTGCTTCGCGTCGATCCGCAGGCGCTCGACCAGCTCCTCCACCCGACGCTCGACCCCAAGGCAAGGCGCGACGTCATCTGCAAGGGCCTGCCCGCCTCCCCGGGCGCCGCCTGCGGCAAGGCGGTGTTCGACGCCGACACGGCCGAAGCCTGGGCGAAGGACGGGCAGCGCGTGATCCTGGTTCGGATCGAGACCAGCCCCGAGGACATTCACGGCATGCACGCCGCCCAGGGAATCCTCACCGCGCGCGGCGGCATGACCAGCCACGCCGCCGTGGTCGCGCGCGGTATGGGCCGTCCCTGCGTCAGCGGTGCCGGCGCGATCGCGATCGACTATAAGAACAAGCTGATGCGCGTCGGCGGCCGCGAGGTTGCCGAGAGCGACGTCATCACCATCGACGGCACTACCGGCGAGGTGATGGTGGGCGAGGTGCCGACCGTGCAGCCCGAGCTCAGCGGCGATTTCGGTACGCTGATGGAATGGGCCGATGCGAAGCGCCGGCTGAGGGTCCGCACCAACGCCGAGACGCCAGCCGACTGCCGCGCCGCGCGGGAGTTCGGCGCGGAGGGCATAGGCCTATGCCGGACCGAGCATATGTTCTTCGATCCGGAGCGGATCACGAACGTCCGTCAGATGATCCTCGCCGAGGACGAAGGCGGCCGTCGCGCCGCGCTCGAGAAGCTGCTGCCCGCGCAGCGCTCGGACTTCGAGGCGATTTTCCGGATCATGGCGGGGCTGCCGGTGACGATCCGGCTGCTCGATCCGCCGCTCCACGAATTCCTGCCGCACGCCGAGGAGGAGTTCGCCGAGGTCGCCCGCGCCTCCGGAGCCGATGTCGAAGCCTTGAGGCGCCGGGCCAACGAGCTGGCCGAGGCCAATCCGATGCTCGGCCATCGCGGCTGCCGGCTCGGCATCACATATCCCGAAATCTACGAGATGCAGGCCCGCGCCATCTTCGAGGCGGCGGTGGCGGTGGCCGACGACGTCGGCGAGCCGCCGCTCCCGGAGGTGATGGTGCCGCTGGTCGCGACGCAGGCGGAACTTCGGATTATCCGGCAGCTGATCGAGCGCACGGCCCGCGCGGTGTTCGAGGAGAAGGGCCGATCCGTCGACTATCTGATCGGGACGATGATCGAGCTCCCCCGGGCCGCTCTCCAGGCCGCCGCGATCGCCGAGGAGGCGGAGTTCTTCAGCTTCGGCACCAACGACCTTACCCAGACCACGCTTGGAGTCAGCCGCGACGATGCCGGCCGCTTCCTCACCCTCTATTGCGAGAAGGGCATTTTCGACCGCGACCCGTTCGTGACGCTCGACGTCGAGGGCGTGGGCGAGCTGATCCGGATCGCCGCCGAGCGGGGGCGGGCGGCGCGGCCCGGGCTCAAGCTCGGCATTTGCGGCGAGCATGGCGGCGACCCCGCCTCCATCGCGTTTTGCGAGGCTTGCCGCCTCGATTATGTCAGCGCCTCGCCCTACCGCATCCCGATCGCCCGCCTAGCCGCCGCCCAGGCCGCGCTGCGGTCCCCGGAGGATCGCTCCTAGGCAGGCGGCGGCGGGGTGCGGTCGTCGCGCGCGCGTTCGGCGATGGTTCGCGCCTCCCAGTGCTGGCGCTCGGACTCGAGTTCTTCGCGGCGGCGGGTCTCCTCGCTGCGGAGTCGCGCCTCTTCGCGATAGCGGCGCTTCCACTTCGGGCTCGCCAGGAAGAACATGCCCAGGATCAGGCCCAGCAGGAAGGCGAGGAAGACGACCAGCCACTCGTTCAACGTAAAGGCAATCATGACGCGTCCCTCCGTCGATCGGTCAGGCGGTCAACCGCGGCAGCGCCGCGATTGTTCCGCGGCCGCTACGAAAGCAGCGCGTCGTTGATCGAGCAGGCGGCGGGGCCGAGGATGACGATGAACAGCACCGGCAGGATGAAAAGGATCAGCGGCACGGTCATGATAGCGGGCAGCCGGGCCGCTTTCTCCTCGGCGCGCATCATCCGCTCGTTGCGGAACTCGGCCGAGAGGACGCGCAGCGCGCTCGCCAGCGGCGTGCCGTATTTCTCGGTCTGGATCATGGTCGCCACGACTCCCCGCACCGCCTCCAGGTCGATGCGGTTCGCGAGGTTCTCGAACGCCTGGCGGCGGTCGGTGAGGAAGCCGAGCTCGATCGAGGTCAAGGCGAATTCGTCGCCCAGCTCCGGATAGGCCTTGCCGAGCTCGCGGGCGACACGCCCGAAAGCGGCGTCGACGGTCAGGCCCGCCTCGGCGCAAATGACGAGCAGGTCGAGTGCGTCGGGGAGACCCTTGCGAATGGCATTGGAACGCTTCTGGATGCGATTCTTGAGGTAGACGTCGGGCGCCTTGTAGGCACTCACAAGCGAGCTCGCCACGAAGCCGTATTTCTTGAATGCGCCCCAGGTTGGGAACCAGTCGAAGACGTAGACGACAAGGATCGCGAAGATGCCGACGACGACCGGTAGGACGAAGCGCGCAAAGATGACAACGAAGGCCATGTCCTTGGAGCGGATGCCGGCATGCATCAGCCGCTTCTGCGCCTTGATGACCTGCTCGTCCTGGAGCATCTTCAGCGAGGAGAGCAGACCCCTCACCTTATCGGCCATCTCGTTCTTGTTGGTGATGTTCCGCCGCCGCTTCGAGGTCGAGGCCACGATTCCGGCCTTGAGCTGCTCCCGCCGGTCGTTCAGCGCCTTGACGCGCTTGGCCATCGGGTCGCGGACTGTGGTGGCGGCGTAGAGCGCGACCAGCACGGCCATCGTCGCGACGGCGGACAGCGCCGTCGCCACCATGACGACGTCGATCCCCATTATCGTCGGTCCGCTCGTTGCCATAATCGTCAGTCGCTCCCGCTCAGATCTCGAAATTGACCATTCTGGACATGATGAAGGCGCCGACCGCCATCCAGATCAGGCCGATGCCGCCGGCGATCATCAGCCGTTCGTCGACGAAGAAATTCTGCATGTACTTGCCGTTGATGAACCAGATCAGCCCGAAGACGATGAAGGGCAGCGAGCCTACGATCCACGCCGACGCCTTGGATTCCGACGACATCGCACGGATCTTCAGCTTCATCGCCGAACGCTTGCGCAGGACCTCAGAGAGGTTGGAGAGCGTTTCGGCCAGGTTGCCGCCGGTCTCCCGCTGAATCGCGAGGCTGATCACGAAGAACTGGAACTCGGGCGTGGCGAGGCGGTCCGATGTCTCCTGGAGCGCGGCCTCCATCGTGCGGCCGATCTTCATCTTGTCGGCAACGTTGCGGAACTCGGTCGCGACCGGATCGGGAACTTCGTTGGCCACGACCGCGACCGTCTCGGAGATCGGCAGACCCGAGCGCAGGCCGCGCACCATCAGGTCGATCGCGTCCGGAAACTTGGCCGTGAACTTGTTGACGCGGCGGGTGATCAGGCGGCTGACCACGAAATGAGGCACGCCGAGGCCCGCGAGCAGGCCGATCACCATCGCCAGCATCACCGGGAGGCCACGGAACGCCAGCGCAGCCCCGACGACGACACCGAGACCGACCGAGGCGAGCAGATACTGGCCCAGAGTCCAGCTGCGGCCGGTCTGCTGCAGCCGCTTGCGAAGCAGCGCCGGATTGGGAATGAAACGCTGGGCGAACCCGTCCATCCGGGTCACCTGGCGATTGGCGAAGATGCGCTTGAGCTGCGCCTGAGCGGCGACCTCCGACGAGCGGCTGTGCCGCTCGCGCACCGCCTCGAGCCGCTTCGACTGCGCCTTTCTCGACGACGGGCCGCCGAAGGCCAGCGACGCCAGCAGCAGCGAGGCCATCAGTCCGACCGCCAACAACATCATCAAAGAACCGGACATCGTGCCTCCCACTCTCGCGCGGTATCAGCGGCCCTCAGGCGGCCTTGGCCGACGCCTCCTTCGGCTTTTTCGCGACGAGTGCCTTGAAATTGCCGAGCTTGCCGAGCAGCGAGTTGTTGGACGTCTTCGCTTCCTCCGCTTCGTCCTCGGGCGAGCCCTGCTCGATCGTCAGCGTCAGCAGCTGTCCTAGAGGCTGGGTCAGCTTGGCCGTCTTGGTCGCCTTGGCGAGTGGCTGGCCGAGTTTGGCGGCCTGCATCGCCGCCTTCGGCTCGAACGGCAGGACCACGTCGATCTTGCGCTCGATCGAATGCTCGAAATCCTTCCGGCTTACCTCGCTGATGTTGCCCACGACCTTGTTGGCCACCACGACCACCCGCGCCTGCGCCGCATTGGCTTTCAGCCACGAAAGGACCCGGATCGCATCGCGGGTGGCGGCGAGTGTGAAGTCGACGACGACGATGACGACGTTCACGTCCGTAACAAGGTGGGGGAACTGCACGAGCATGTTGCGCGGCAGGTCGATCACCGTACCTTCGAAGGCGTGCCGGATCTCCTCCTGCAACTGGAAGAACGCCGAGCCGTCGTTCAGCACCGTCTGATTGAGCGGCGCCTCGGCGGAAAGGACGCAGAGCTTGTCGTTCGCCCGGACCATCGCCCGCTCGATGAACAGCCCGTCGATGCGGCTTGGATTCTCGATCGCGTCGGTGAGGCCGCGCCCCGGTTCCAGGTCCAGCGCCAGCGCGCCGGTGCCGAAATGGACGTCGAGGTCCAGCAGCGCCGTCGAGCGGCCACCTTTGTCGCCCATCAGCCAAGCCAGCGAGCTGGCGAGGGTGGACGCGCCGACGCCCCCGCGAACGCCGAGGACGGCGGCGGTGATGTTCGGCTTCTCGGTGGCGTTCTCGGCCAGTCTCGGCCCGGAAATGGTCAGCTGGGCATTGGCGAAGGCATCGCGCAGCTGGTCGGCGGTGAACGGCTTTAGCAGATAGTCCTGGATGCCGCTGGCGACGAGGTCGCGATAGAGACGCACGTCGTTGACCTGGCCCGCCGCGATCACGACCGTGCCCGGCTCGCACACCTCGGCGAGCGAGTTGATGTCGCTCAGCGGATCGCCCGATTCGGACAGGTCGACGAACAGGATGCTCGGGCTTGCCGAGACCGACAGCGTCTGGACCGCGTTCCTCAGGCCGCCCTTATTGACCTTTTCGGGCGACCAGCCGTGCTCGACCGCAATCGGGCGAAGCATGTCCGCGGTCGCATCGTCGCATACGAAGGCCGTGAACGGGTCGCGAAGTCCTGCCGGGCGGCCGGCGTTAAGGGGCGCGCTCATTGGTTACCGCCTGTCGTGGAGGTTGAGGGAAGGGCCTGGCGGCCCGTGGGCTGGCGCTCGCGATAGGTGCGGACCGCCCGCGTCGCCGTCGTCCCGCTGCCGTCGGTGGTGGCGTCGGCGCCGAGGACCAGGTCGTCGGGATTGGCGACCATGGCGGCGATATTCGAGTTCACCGAGCAGCCGTAATTGGGCGAAGTGTTGCCGGTGGCGACGACCTCGGCCGGGCCCCAGTTCGGGCAACCGGGGACGCTGGCCGTGGAGCGGCTGGCGATGACGCGGACCGAGCCGGGCCGGACCGTGCCCGCAAGCACCGGCGCGCCGTCGGCGAGGAGCAGCCCTTGTTCGGCCGCGACCCGGGCGATGTCGTCCCGGGCGCCGGGGACCGGATAGCCGCGCGGCTCCTCGACGAAGATGCGATCGCCGTAGCTCGCGTCGATCGAGGCGAGCCAGGCGCGCAAGCGATTCGCTTCCGCCGGTGCGAGCCGATCGCCGTCCGTCGTCAGATCCATCACGAAATCCGTGCGCTGAACGACCGGCTGGTGGACCGAGTAGAGGCTCGGATTGTTCGCCGCCGTCAGCGTGCCGGTCGTCGGCGCGCAGGCGCTCGCCCCGAGGACGAGGGCGAGAACAGCGGCGGTCGTGATGCGGCGGTACATGAAGCTGTCCTTTCGGAAGGGGGCGGACATCAGAAGTCGAAGCCGGGCTGGGGCGAAGACGTGGCGCTCGCCGCGGCGATCGTCGCGGGACGCTGCGGCGCCTGCGCTGGGACGACTGCGGGGATAGCCGGTGCCGGAACGGGCGGCGGGGCGGCGCTGCCGACCTCGATCGACGGTCCGGCGGTCTGCGGCTGCTGCGCGCGCGGCATCGGCCGCTGCTCGCCCGGGCGGCTCGAATGATCCTGTCCGAGCATCAGCCGCTGAGCCTCGTTGGCGTTGCGGAAGCCGTCGGTCGGGAGGGCGATCTGCGAGGCCGAGACCGGCCGCACCAGGTAGGGCGTAACGATGATCACGAGTTCGGTCTCGCTGCGCCGGAAGCTGGTCGAACGGAACAGCGCACCGATGATCGGCAGGCTGCCCAGAAAGGGCGTGCGGTCGACCGAATTGTTGCCGGAGTTGCGAAGCAGGCCCGCGATCATGAAGCTCTGGCCGGACCCCAGTTCGACGGTCGTCTCCGCCCGCCTCGTGATGAGGGCCGGCACCTCGAAATCGTTGAGGCGGATACTGCCCTCGCTCGAAAGCTCGGAGACTTCGGGGCGGACGCGCATCGAGATGCGGCCGTTCTCGAGCACGATCGGCGAGAAAGCGAGGCCGACGCCATATTGCTTATATTCGATCGTAACAGCGCCCAGCGACTGCGAGACGGGGATCGGGAACTCGCCGCCGGCGAGGAAGCTCGCCGTCTCGCCCGAAAGCGCCGTCAGCGTCGGCTCGGCCAAGATCGTGATGAGCCCGTTCTGCTCGTTGGCGTTGACCGAACCGAGGATGTTGAGACCGAACAGCCGGCCAAACGCGCCGAGGGTGGTCGTCCCGGCCGGATTGTTAAACGTCACTCGGTTGCCGACCTCGAGCGGGTTGCCGAATGGGTCATTCATTGTCGGCGAGGTGATCGGGGTTATCGTGCCGGGATTTCCGCGGCCGATGCCGAACAGGAAGCCGCCGCCGCTAGTGTCGCGGCTGAGCAGGTTGGTGCCAATCTGCCGCACGAGCGAGCGGCTGACCTCGGCGATCCGAACCTGCAGCATGACCTGCTGCGGCGTGGCCGTGCGAAGACGGCTGACCACCTGGGTCCCTTCGCCCACGTAGGATTGAACCAGCCGCTCCGCTTCTTCGGCGTCCGCCGGCTGCGCGACCGTTCCGGTCAGCAGCACCATTCCGTTGAGCGGCGTGGCGCGGATGTCCGCTTCAGGCATGGCGAGGTCGAGCAGATCGCCCACCGACGCCAGGTTCTGGCCGACCCGCACCGTCGCCGAATAGACGACGCGGCCGGCGCGGTCGGTGGCATAGAGGGTGGTGCTCCCCGCGGCCTTGCCGAAGATGTAGAGCTGCGTGGGCGAGCGCACCTGGACATCGGCGACGCCCTCGTTGGCGACGAAGAGATCGGTGATCGGCGCGTCGAGGCGCATCAGGCGCCCGTTCCCGACCGACAGCGTTATCTCGCTGGTCGGGGCTTCGGCGCCCGCCGGCTGGGCCAAGGCCCGGACCGGAGCCGTGACGGCTAGTCCCGCCGCCAGCGCGGCTGCCAAGGCCGTGCCGAGCGTGGCGCGCCTGATCGTATCGATCTTTTTCATCTTACCTTGCTCCCACCGGAACGAGCGTGACGTTGTTGCCGCGGGCGATGCGGACCACCGGCCCGATCGGCCGGCTTTCCCCCCCCGCCGACGGCGCGGGCGCCGGCGCGGGCGCAGGCGCAGCGTTGTTGTTCTGCTGCGGCATGCGCCCGGGGACGTTGCCGCGCTCGAAGCGCGACACGTCGGAGCCGAGCGTGTAGGTCGTGTTGGTATCGATAGGCTGGTTGGCGATGGCGAGCAGCATGCGCTGTTCGGCCCGCGGGTCGTCGGTCTGCGGTACCTGGACCTCGCCCGCGGCGATCGCGCGTTCGAGCTCGGCCGTGTTGTCGGCCAGCGAGCGCAGCGACAGCGACAGCGAGCCGATGCGCTGGGCGACCGCGATCTTCTCGGCGATCTTGGGCGTCGCCTCGAACGTCACCGACGAGGTGCGCCGCGCCACCTGGTTGCCGTTTTCGTCGCGCGTGTTGATGCGCTGGTCGACGGCGAGGACGCGGATGTTGCGAATGATGGTCTCCGAGACGCGGAGCGGCTCGCCGTCGCCGCCGCCGGAAACTTCCTGGGTGAGGACGATGTCGACGCGGTCGCCGGGGAAGACGAAGCCGGCGACGCCGCTGGTCGTCGAGACGCCGACGGTGACGGCGCGCATGCCGGGACCGAGCGCCGCGGCCAGATAGCCGCGCTCGCCGGGACGGATGACGGCGCCGCGAGTGAGCGGCTGGCCGGCGCTGATCTCGTTGCGCACGACGGTGCCGATCAGCGACGAAGGATCGGCGTTGGGTGCGCCGCGGATGAAATATTGCTCCTGGACGAGCCCCTGCGGCCACGGCCGAAAGCGGAAGGCCTCGGCGTCGATGATCGTGCCGACCGGCAGCGCGCGGGTCGCGACCAGCACCTGCGGACCGACCGGGACCGCCGGCGCGGCCTTGGCCTCGGGCGCAGACGCCCCGGAGAACATGTTCTTCGCCATGACCGCTGTGACCGCCGCAATGATGAGCGCGCCGACCAGCAGCGCGATTTTCCTGACGTCCATGGCGTCTGTCGCCTCCCCGAACCTGGGCTTGAAAGAAATTTCAGCCGTTACTCATCATGCAAATTGGTAAAGAAAACGTTGGCCAATCAGCCACAATCCGCCGAATGTGATGGCCACGCCGTAGGGAATTTCGAGCGGCCCCTCGCGCCGGGCGAGGCGCCTGCGGATAAGCAGCACGATCGTCAGGACCCCGCCGGCCAGCGACATGATCACGAGCATGCCGACGACCGCCTGCCACGGCAGCCACAGCGCCACCGCCGCCACCAATTTGACGTCGCCGCCGCCCATCGCGCCGGCCGCGAAGGCGGCGGCGAAGAGCAGGAAGACGAGCCCGGCGACGCCGAGCTGGATTCCCACGTCCGGCCAAACGGCCAAACCGCTCACCCACCAGAAGGGGACGGCGAAGAGCGCGACGGCGAGGCAGAGCAGATTGGGGATGCGGCGCGCGCGCAGGTCGAACCACGACGCGGCGAGGAGCATCAGCGCCAGCAGGCCGAGCAAAGTCCAGGCGGGTGCGGTCGTCATGCCTAATCTACTAGACGGCCTTGCTTTCGAAACCGTAACCGGACGCATGGACTTAGAACTTCAGCTGCGGCGCGCTCTCCCCTCCGGGGCGACGCTTTCCGACTGGCGCGCGCCGGACGGCTGGATCTGCCGCCGGATGGATTGGCCGCAGCCGGAGGGCGAAGCCGCGCGCGGCAGCCTTGTCTTCGCCGCCGGGCGCGGCGACTTCATCGAGAAGTATCTGGAAGCGCATCATTATTGGCACGGCCGCGGCTGGAACGTCACCGCCTTCGACTGGCGCGGCCAAGGCGCGTCTCGCGGCAACATCGTGGGCGGCAATTATGTGAGCTTCGATCCGCTGGTGGACGATCTCGCGGCCCTGATCGCCCAGTGGCGCGGCGCCTTTCGCGCGCCGCATGTCGCGATCGGCCATTCGATGGGCGGGCACCTTCTGCTCCGAACGCTGGTCGACAAGAAGCCGAAGCTCGACGCCGCCGTCCTGATCGCGCCGATGATCCGGGTGAACAGTGCCCCCCTCTCGCCTGCGGTGGCGCCGTTCGTCGCACAGTTCATGTGCATGATCGGCGCGCGCGACCGGCCGGTCTGGAAGTCGCCGCCCAAGGGCCGCTCGCCGGCGCGGCGGCAATTTTTCCTGACCGGGTCGCCGGAGCGCTACGCGGACGAACTATGGTGGTGGGAGAAAGAGCCGGGCTATAATATCGGTGCGCCGAGCTGGGGCTGGATGGCGGCCGCCTATCGCTCGGCGGCCGGCGCGTTCACGCCGACCAAGCTGCGGAGCGTCGAGACGCCGATTCTTATCCTCGGGACGGAACGCGACAGGCTGGTCAGCCCGCAGGCGATCCGCAACGCCGCCGCCTTCCTGCCGCGCGCGCAACTGCACATGTATGAGGATGCCGCCCACGAGATCTTGCGGGAGGCGGACCCCATCCGGCTCGAGGCGCACAGCCGTATTGACGCCTTCCTCGATGAGCAGGCGCGGTGACGCGCCGCGCGGACGTCGCCATCATCGGCGCGGGCATGGCGGGGGCGAGCCTCGCCGCCGAAATCGCCGCCCGGGCTTCGGTGCTGATCCTCGAGGCGGAGAGCCAGCCCGGCTATCACAGCACGGGGCGGTCGGCGGCTTTCTGGTCGGAAAGCTATGGCGGGCCGCTGATCCAGCCGCTGACCAGCGCCTCGGGATCCTTCCTGGCCGATCCGCCCGCCGAGTTCGCCGAAGCGCCTTTCCTCGCCACGCGCGGTGCGATCCACATCACGAATGCCAGCGGCCGCGATGCGCTGGCGGCGCTGTCGGAGGAATTCGCCGGCTCGTCGGTGCCGCTCGTGCCGATGGACCGCGCCGGCCTGGCACAGGCGATTCCCGGCCTGAAGCCGGGCTGGGACTGGGGCCTCCATGAACCGAGCTGCGCCGACATCGATGTCGCCGCGCTCCATGCCGCCTATCTCAAGCGCGCGCGGGCGCGAGGGGCCGTGCTGGTCGGCGACGCGCGGGTCGAGCGGGCGGACCGGCAGGGGGGCAGGTGGCAGATCGAGACGAGCGGGGAGGCATTCGAGGCCGCGATCCTGGTCAACGCCGCCGGTGCCTGGGCCGACCGGGTGGCAGCGGCGGCGGGCGAGCGGCCGCTGGGCATACAGCCGTACCGGCGGACGCTGGCCCAGCTTCGCATCGACCCGGCGGCGAAGCCGGAGCTTCCCCTCGTCATCGACGCGCGCGAGAGCTTCTATTTCAAGCCCGAGGCCGGCGGGCGCCTGTGGCTCAGCCCGCACGACGAGAGCGCCTGCGAGCCGTGCGACTGCGCGGCGGAGGAATATGACGTGGCCCTCGCCGTCGACCGGATGGAGCAGGCCGTTGACTGGCGCGTGGAGCGGGTCGAGCGGAGCTGGGCGGGCCTGAGGAGCTTCGCGCCGGACCGGCTGCCGGTCTATGGCGACAGCGGCAGCCGGCGCGGCTTCTTCTGGTGCGCGGGCCAGGGCGGTTTCGGCATCCAGACCGCTCCCGCCGCAGCGAAGCTGACGGCGGCGCTGCTGCTCGGCGCCCCGGCCGATCCGCTCGTCGCCGGGATCGATCCGGCGCCCTATCTGGCGACGCGCTTTCGCTAGCGGCCGAGTAGCTCGAAAAGGATGAGGACGATGCCCGTCGTCGCCACGCCCCATATCGCGGTGCGCAGCCAGGGGATGCCGGCGACATAGACGATTGCGTAAGCGAGCCGGCCCCAGAAGAAGAGCTGCGCGCCGAGCGCCGTGGTCGCGCTGGTCCAGCCGGCCGCTTCGGCCACCAGCACCGCGATCGCGAAGAGGACGAGGCTTTCGAGCAGGTTGAGATGCGCGCGCTGGGCGCGGAGGGCCCAGCCGGAAAGAGGCGGCAGGCCCTCGCGGTTGCCGGCCAGCCGCGGCAGGCCGATCTGCATTTGTGCCCCCGCCACCGCGACCAGCATCTGGACCAGGGCCAACACCGCGGACCAGACGAGCAGCTCGAGCTCGATCGACATCGATCATCCCCTCCAATTGGAGCGGCGATCCTAACACGAATTGCGCCCGCAGACGTAGCGGTCAGGCGAAAGCGCCGGCGGCGGCGCAGGCGAGGCGGTCGGCGCGATCATTCTCGGGATGCCCCGAATGGCCTTTGACCCAATGCCATTCGACCTGGTGCGGCGCGGCGGCGTCGAGCAGCGCCTGCCACAACTCGGCATTCTTCACCGCTTTGCGGTCGGCGGTCTTCCAGCCGTTTCGGCGCCAGCCGTGGATCCACTTGGTTATCCCGTCGCGCACGTAGACGCTGTCGGTGTAAAGGGCGACGCGGCAGGGACGATTGAGCGCCTCCAGCGCGCGGATCGCGGCGAGCAGCTCCATCCGGTTGTTGGTGGTGAGGGGCTCGCCCCCGGCAATCTCCTTTTCGTGGACGCCGGCGCGGATCACCGCGCCCCAGCCACCGGGCCCCGGATTGCCCTTGCAAGCGCCGTCGGTGAAGATCTCGACCTCAGTCACGCTCGGCAAAGGTCACGCCGCCTTCAGGCCCGGCGGGAGCTTGAAGACCATCGTCTCCTTGACGCCGTCGACCGGCTCCTCCGTCACTTCGTAGCGCTCAGCCAGCCGGTCAACGACCTCGCGTACCAGCACCTCAGGCGCCGAGGCGCCTGCGGTAATGCCGAGCGTGCGCGTGCCCTCGAGCCACTCGAAGTCCACGTCGCTCCCGCGCGCGACCAGCATGACCCGGGCGCCCTGCCGCTCGGCCACCTCGACCAGACGAAGCGAGTTCGAGCTGTTCGAGGCGCCGATCACCAGCACGGCATCGCAGCGCGGGGCGATCGCCTTGACGGCCGCCTGCCGGTTCGAGGTCGCGTAGCAGATGTCCTCGCTGGCCGGCGCCTGGATCGACGGGAAGCGCCGCTTCAGCACCGCGACGATGTCCGCGGTGTCGTCGACCGAAAGCGTGGTCTGGGTGAGGAAAGCCAGCCGGTCGGGCCTCGCCGGTTCGATCGCCTCGGCGTCGGCGACGGTCTCGATCAGGATCATCCTTGCATCGGGGACTTGCCCGAACGTTCCGATCACCTCGGGATGGCCCGCATGGCCGATGAACAAAATGTGTCGCCCCTGTGCGACCAGCCGCTCGGCCTGGCGGTGGACCTTGGAAACGAGCGGGCAGGTCGCGTCGACATATTCGAGCCGGCGCGCCCGCGCCTTCGCCGGCACCGCTTTCGGCACGCCATGGGCTGAGAAGACGACCGGGAAGCCGTCGGGCACCTGGTCCAGCTCGGGGACGAAAACGGCACCCTTCGCCTTCAGGCTCTCAACGACGAACTTGTTGTGGACGATCTCGTGGCGCACGTAGACCGGCGCGCCGTAGCGCTCCAGCGCCAGCTCGACGATGCTGATCGCGCGGTCGACGCCGGCGCAAAAGCCCCGCGGGGCGGCGATCAGCAGAGTGAGAGGAGGCTTGCTGCCGGTCATGTTCGGGTGCGCCTACTCGATTGCTTGCCTGTCAGGAACCCGCTTCCTATGATCCGCAGCCTGCCCTAGGGCGGCATATAGGAACCAGCCCAGCCACGTTCGAGGTACCCTTGCGCTTGTCGAAGATCAACGCGGCCGCCGCCGTCCTGCTCCCCCTCCTTCTTCTGGGTTGCGCGCGCGAAGGCGACATCATGGAGGCGGGCATCCTCACCACCTATACGGCGTGCCCCGCCGTCGCCATTCCCGCGCCGGCGGGCGACGTCACGCTGTTCAACCCGCCCGCCAGCCGCGACTCGACCGCGATCGACGTGGTCGCGACGATCACCAACCTGCGCAGCACCTGCGACGAAACCGGCGCCTATATCGTCACCAACGTTTTCTTCGAGGTGCACGCGCAGCGGCGCGACAATCGCGGCGCGCGCGGCGTGACCCTGCCTTATTTTGCCACGGTCGTTCAGGCCAACCGCAACGTGGTCGCCAAGAAGGTCCGGCTGGTCGGCCTCCATTTCGCCGACGGCGAATATCGCGCGAGCACCCGCGGCGCGGCGACGACGCAGGTGCTGCGCTCGGCGGCAACGCTTCCGCAGGACGTACGGCGGCAGATCACGCGCGTTCGCCGCGCCGGCGACCCTTCCGCGGCAGTCGACCCGCTATCCGATCCGGCGGTCCGCGCCGCCGTCGACCGCGCCCGCTTCGAGGTGCTGGTTGGCTTCGACCTCACGCCCGACCAATTGCGCTACAACGCCACGCGTTGACGCGCGCTGCTTTGCCCACGGGGCTTGGCGCCCCTAGGAGGGGCGGATGGGAAAGCCGGTTCTCTTCGATTACTTCCGCTCCTCGGCGAGCTACCGGGTGCGCATCGCTCTGGCGCTGAAGGGCATCGAATATGAGCGGGTGGCGGTCAACCTCCTCGAGGGCGAGCAAAAAGCCGAGGACTACCGGGCGCGCAACCCGCAGGGCTTTGTCCCGATGCTGGAGGCGGACGGGCTTAGGCTGACCCAAAGCCTGGCGATCATGGGCTGGCTCGAGGCCCGCTGGCCCGAGCCGCGGCTGCTCCCGGCCGATCCGGCCGAGGCGGCGCACGTGCGCGCGCTCGCCCTCGCCATCGTCTGCGACATCCACCCGCTCAACAATCTGCGTGTGCTGAAGCGGCTGTCGGCGCTGGGCGTCGAGCAGGAACAGCGGAACGAATGGTACCGTCACTGGGTGAGCGAGGGCTTCGCCGCGCTCGAGGCGCTTGCCGCCCCCCGTGCTGGGCGCTTCCTATTCGGCGATGACCCGACGCTCGCCGACGTCTGCCTGGTGCCGCAAATGTACAATGCCCGGCGCTTCGCCGTCCCGGTCGAAGATTATCCGACGCTGGCGCGGGCCGACGCCGAGGCGGCCGGCATCGAGGCTTTCGCCGCCGCCCATCCCGACGCTATAGCGGCCGCCGGCTGAGGAGAACGAGCATGGGACGCGTCGAAGCCATCAACAGCGGAATGGGCAGGGTCGGCGCCCTCGCTTCGGTCGAGGTCCCCTCGCTTCAGGGTAAGGTTTCCGAGGAGGAATGGAAGGTCCGGGTCGACCTCGCCGCTGCCTACCGCCTCGTCGCTTATTATGGCTGGGACGACCTCATCTTCACCCATTTGTCGGCGCGGTTGCCGGGGCCCGAGCACCATTTCCTCCTCAATCCCTATAATCTGATGTTCGAGGAGGTGACGGCCTCCAGCCTGGTGAAGGTCGACCTGAATGGCATCCCTGTCGAGCCGACGCCGTTCATCACCAATCCCGCCGGCTTCACCATTCACAGCGCCATCCATATGGCGCGCGAGGACGCGCAGGCGGTGATTCATCTTCACACGCCGCATGGCCAGGCGGTGTCGGCGCATGGGGAGGGCCTGCTGCCGTTGACCCAGACCGCGATGCTGATCCGCGATGAGGTCGCCTATCACGATTATGAAGGCGTCGCGGTCGACCTCGAGGAGCGCGAGCGGATCGTCGCCGATCTCGGTCCCAAATGCGCGATGCTGCTGCGGAACCACGGCACGCTCGCCGTCGGCGAGACGGTCGGCGAGGCCTTCATCCGCATCTATTTCCTCGAGCGTGCCTGCCAGGCGCAGATCCTCGCGCTGTCGGCCGGCGAGGGCAACCTCAACAATCCTCCGCAAGGGGCGCCGCAAGTGGCGGCACAGCAGGGGAAGGTGGGGCTGAAACTCGCCGCTTCGGCGCTCGCCTGGCCCGCTTTGCTTCGTAAGGCCCACCGCCTCGACCCCGCTTTCGCCACCTAGGCGTCTCGCCGCAGCCAGCCCTGCGGCGCAAGCCGGGCCACTTGGGAGCATCATCCTTGTCGATCGCCACGCAGACCGACCGCTACGTCGCCAAGCTGATCCTGGTGCCGCTGGTCGGTACGCTGATCCTGGCGGCGATGCTGCTTCTGCTCGAGAAGATGCTGCGGCTGTTCGACTTTGTCGTCACCGAAGGCGGGCCGGTCAACGTGGTGTGGCAGATGCTGGCTAACCTCATCCCGGAATATCTCGGGCTCGGCATCCCGATCGGGCTGATGCTCGGAGTCCTGCTCGCCTTCAGGCGGATGGCGCTGACGTCGGAGCTGGACGCGCTGCGGTCGGTCGGGCTGGGCTATGGACGGCTGCTCCGCGTCCCATACATCTTCGCCATTCTGCTTGTCGCGGCGAACCTTGCCATCGTTGGGTTCATCCAGCCTAAGGCCGAATATGCCTATGAGGAGCTTCGCTTCGACCTCAGATCGGGCGCGCTCGGCGCCTCGATCAAGGTCGGGGAGTTCACCAATCTCGGGCGTCGCATGACGCTACGGGTCGAGCGGAGCGAGAATCAGGGCACCGACCTTTACGGGGTCTTCCTTCGCGCCGAGAGCCGGGACGGGCGGACGCTCGCCGTCACCGCCGACCGCGGCACTTTCCGCAACACCGACGATCCCAACACCATCCAGCTTCGCCTGCTGAACGGCCGGCTGGTCCATACCGCACCCGCTTACAGCGCGCCGCGGGTGCTGAGCTTTACCCGCTACGATCTGCCGGTCGATCTTCCGGCGATCGCCGCCTTCCGCAGCCGCGGCAACGGCAGCGAGGAGCTGACGCTTCCCGAGCTGTTGCAGCTGGGCCGCAACGATCGGACGCCGGGGGAGCGGCTGAACGCGATCCGCGCCAATTTCCATTTCCGGCTGGTCGAGATCGTGATGATGCTGCTTCTGCCGCTGCTCGCGGTCGCGCTGGCGGTGCCGCCGAAGCGCAGCACCTCCGGTCTCGGCATCTTCCTGTCGATCGTGATGGTCGTCACCTATCACAAGGTGAACCAATATGCTGAGGAGATGGGGGCCCTCGGGCGGGTCGATCCAGCCATCGCTCTATGGACGCCGTTCATCCTGTTCGCAGCCCTGATCGGCTGGATGTACTGGACGCTGGCGCACAAGCCGGGCGGTCAGCCGATCGGAGCGCTGGAACGGGGCTTCAGCCGGGTCGCCAAGAGCGTCGCCGGCCTATTCCGCCGGGGCGGGCCGCGGGGCGGCCAAGCCACTGCATGATCAACCTGCAATTCTTTCCGTCGAAGCGGATCGCCTTCTACATGGCGCGGCTGTTCGTCGTGCGCAGCTTCGCCGTGCTGTTCGCGCTCGTTCTGGTACTGATGACGCTGGACATGCTCGGTAACAGCGGCGACATCCTGAAACACCCTGGCAATGGCGACGCCGAACTCTGGCGCTATGTCGGGCTGCGTATTCCGCAGCTCATCGCCCGCTTCCTGCCGTTTTCGGTGCTGCTGGGAACGCTGATCACCCTGGTTGCGCTGAACCAGCACAGCGAGATCATCACGATGAAGGCCGCCGGCATTTCGGCCCACCAGATCATCGCCCCACTGATTCTCGCCGGGCTGTTCATCGCGGCGGTGAACTTCGCGTTCAACGAGCGCGTGGTGACCCGGGCGAACCGCGCGCTGGCGAGCTGGGAGGCCGTCGAATACGGCCCGCTCCCGCCCGAGCAGGAGGTTCGGAACGACGTCCGTGTCCAGCATGGTGACGATCTGATCTTCGTCGATCAGGTTGCCGGCGAGGGCGGCCAAGTCCAGCTGACGGGCGTGACCATCTACGACCGCACCGGCGGTACGTTGCGTCGCGTCCTCACCGCCGAGACCGGGGCGCGCACGGGCCGCGGCTGGGAGATGCGGGGAGTCACCCTCTTCACCGTCGACACCGGCCAATTTGCCCGGATGGAGCGGGTCGCGCTCGGCGAATCGCTCAGTCCGGAGCAGTTCACCCTCGCCGGCGTCGATCCGGACGAGCAGGATTTTCGGGAGCTTCGCCGTTCGATCGGGGCGCTGAAGGCGGTCGGCCGAACGACCGCCTCGCTGGAGGCGAACCTTTGGCACAAGGTTGCGGGGCCGCTGTCAACGGTGCTGATGCCGCTGCTGGCCGCGATAGCGGCGTTCGGCCTGGCCCGATCCGGCCAGCTTTTCATTCGCGCGGTGACCGGAATGGCGCTCGGCTTCGCTTATTTTGTGGCCGACAATTTCGCTCTCGCCATGGGCAATTTCGGCGCTTATCCGCCTTTCCTCGCCGCCTGGGGCCCTTTCCTCCTGTTTTTGCTGGTAGGCGAGGCGGTGCTGATTCGGACCGAGGAGTGAGCGATCCGCCGGGCCGCGAGGCGGCGGTCACGCGGGGCGAGGTGGCGCGCGGCGCGGGGCTAGCCGGGCTCGCCCGCTCCGCGGCGCTGATCGAGGCCCTCGCGCAGCCGCTCTACATCTGGATGTTCGGCCTCGCCGGCTACGGCATCTACGTCGTCCTGTGGGGCGCGGTGAGCTTGCTCAGCAACGTCCTCGATCTGTCGATGACGAGCGCACTCCAGCGCGTCGTACCGACCCGCGACGACGAGTCGCAGGGGGCTGCGGCAGTGCGGCTGGCCTTGATGATCACTCTGCTGCCGACTCTTGCCGTCGCCCTGGCGGTAACCCTGAACGCCGAAGCGGTGGCCGGGCTCTTTTCGGCCGCGCCGGCCGATGCGGCCCGGCTTCCGATGCTGGTCGCCTTGTTCGTGTGGGCGCTGCCCGTCTGGACCTTCATCGAGGTAGCAACCTCGGCCGCCCGCGCCCGGCGCGCCTTCGGGCCGGAAATCCGCCTGCGGATTTTCTGGGAGCAGCTCGCGCGGCTCGGCTTCGCCGCACTGTTCTTCGCGCTGGGGCTCGAAAGCACCGGGTTGGTCGCGGCCCATCTGGCGTCGCTCGCCCTCACCGCAGTGCTCTGCATGCCGCTGCTGAGCCGCTATTACGGGCTCGGGCTGCTGGCCGGAGCGAGGGGCGGACTGCCGCTGGCCCGCGAGCTGATCTTGACCGGGCTGGCGCTGCTGCCGGCCAATCTGTCGCGCCGCCTGCTGATCGACGGGCCGCCGCTGGTGATCAACCTGATCCTGCCCGGCGCAAGGGGCGCGGCGGCGGCGGGACTGTTCGAGATCGGGCGCAAGCTCGCCACCGTTCCGCATATCGTGCGCCAGGCGTTCCAATATGTGCTGGCGCCCCTCTCCTCGGCACAGGCGCGCTCCGACCGGTCGGCGATCAGGCCGCTCTACCATTTCGCGTGCCGGGTCTCGACCGCTTTGGTGGTCCCGCTCGCTGGATTCATGATCTTCGCAGGCGCCGACATTCTCAGCGTCTACCGCCGCGAAGTCGCCGCGGCGCTGCCGCTGCTCGCCATTCTCTCTGCCGCCCGCGCGGCCGAAGCGATCGTGGGCCCGGCAGCGGCGATCGTCGAGATGACCGGTCACCGCGCCTTGCCGCTGCTCAACAGCCTGATCGGGGCCTTGCTGTGGCTCGGGCTGGCGCTCTGGCTGACCCCACGCGACGGGGCGATGGGCATGGCGATCGCCGTCGCCGTCGCGGTGCTTGCCTCGAGCTATGCGGCGGCGATCGAGCTTCAGCTCAGTGACGCCCTTTCGCCGTTCGACAGGAAGCTGGTCCAGGGTTTGGCGGTCGCGCTGGTCGGGGTGGGCGCGATGGCGCTGGTTGAATATCTGACCGGCGGCCCGGTCCGCTTCGGGCTGAACGTCATGCTGTGGGCGGCGACGAGCTGGCTCGCGCTTCGCTTCGGCCTCACCCGCGAGGACCGGGTCGCCCTTGGCGGCCTCTCGCGCGGGTTGCGCCTCGTCTAGCGCCCCGCTCGATCTGCCGCCTCGACCAGCAATCGCCGCAAAAGCGCCGCATTGATATTCCACCGCCGCACCTCATATCGGGCGGCTGACAGGGGCAGCGCCGCCGCGAGCGGGTGCGATCCCGCCAATGAGGACGTTCGGGAAGCCAAGACGTGAAGACCGCCCACAGCCTTCGCCCCTCCTTCTGGAGGCGGGAGCATCATCTGGACCGGATGAGCTTCAAGGAGCTCGTCGCCGCTTATTTCCAGTATCCGGCGATCATCGCCTATCTGGCGCTGAGCGCGGCCGCCGTCGCGGCCTTCGCCTGGCGGCCGGCGCCGCTCGCGCCGACGCTCGCCGCCATCGCCGCGGCGAGCCTCGTCTACCCCCTGGTCTGGTACGTCCTCCACCGCTGGGTGCTGCACAGCAAGTGGATGTGGAAGCGCAAATGGCTCGCTCCGACCTGGAAGCGGATCCATTACGACCACCACCAGGACCCCAACCACCTCGAAGTCCTGTTCGGCGCGCTCCACACCACGCTCCCGACCATCGCCATCGGAGTCATCCCCCTGGGCTGGGGCATCGGCGCCGCCTGGGCGAGCCTCGCCGGCACGACCGGCCAGGCCGCGAGCGACGCCGCCTTCGGAGCGGCCGCCGCCGCCTTCGCCGCCGGCCTCCTCACCACCTGCGCCTACGAATTCGTCCACTGCATCCAGCACCTCGCCTACAAGCCCAGGAACCGCCTGCTGGCCGAGATGAAGAAGCGCCACATGGCCCACCATTTCCACGACGAGACCGGCAATTTCGGAATCACCAGCTTCCTGTGGGACCGCCTCTTCGGCACCTTCTACGCCCAGGCCGGCGAGCGCCAAAAGAGCCCCACCGTCTTCAACCTCGGCTACACCGAGGAAGTGGCGCGCGAATTCCCCTACGTCGCCGAGCTCAGCGGCGGCGTCGCCAAGGGCCATCCGCGCGAGCGGGTCAAGGCGTCTGAAAGCGGGACTTTCAGCCGGGGGTGAGGCCGGGCTAACACACCGAAAGCTGAATCAGCTTTCAAGCGGCAAAGGCAGCAGGCTTGGTTGCTGTCGATGCGGGGTCAGGTCTCTCCGCCGGAGAGGTTTCGCGCTGTGTCCCCGGGGCCGGCTGCGACAATTTCCGCATCG
>DASVVV010000050.1:0-14769 GCA_036386375.1 Allosphingosinicella sp.
GATCTGATCGGAGAGCCGGCCGCCTTTCTTCAGGACGGCATGGATGTGGTGATGGAGCTCTATAACGAGCGGCCGATTTCGGCGCAGCTGCCCGACCAGATCGAGGCGACGATCGTCGAGGCCGATGCCGTTGTGAAGGGCCAGACCGCTTCCTCCTCGTACAAGCCGGCGATCCTCGACAACGGCGTGCGCGTGATGGTGCCGCCGCACATCAGCTCGGGAACCCGGATCGTCGTCGACGTTTACGAGCAGACTTACGTCCGACGCGCGGACTAAACGGATCGGCACACCAGCCGTTCGCCCCGAGCGAAGTCGAGGGGCGCTGCCGAGCGAAGCCGAGGCTTGCTTCTCGCTGCGCTCGAAAGGGTGTCTCGACTTCGCTCGACACGAACGGAGTTCACTTTGGTAAGTCACAGCGGCCTGATCACCGTCATGACCCGCGCGGCGCGCAAGGCGGCGCCGCGCATCCGGCGCGATTTCGGCGAGGTCGAGCAGCTGCAGGTCAGCCGCAAGGGCCCGTCGGATTTCGTCTCACTGGCCGACGAACGCGCCGAGCAGACGTTGGTCGAGGAGCTTCGCCACGCCCGCCCGGACTGGGGCCTGTATCTCGAGGAAGGCGGCACGATCGAGGGCGATCCAACCAAGCCGCGCTGGGTGGTAGACCCGATCGACGGTACCTCCAACTTCATCCATGGCATCCCCCATTTCGCCATCTCGATAGCGGTCCAGGAGGCGAAGCCCGGCGGGCACGGCTGGGGCGAGATCAGCCACGGCCTCGTCCACCAGCCGCTCACCGACGAAAGCTTCTGGGCGGAGAAGGGAAGGGGCGCCTGGCTCAACGAGCGCCGCCTTCGGGTCTCGTCGCGCCGCGACCTCGCGGACGCGCTGGTCGCAACCGGAATCCCCTATAGGGGGCACGGCCAGCTCGACCGCTTCCAGAAGATCCTCGACGCCGTTTCGCCCGAGGTCGCCGGCATCCGCCGCTTCGGCTCCGCGGCGCTCGACCTCGCCTGGGTCGCCGCCGGCCGCTTCGATGGCTTCTGGGAGGAGGATCTCCAGTTCTGGGACGTGGCCGCGGGCCTGGTGCTGGTGCGGGAGGCCGGCGGCTTCGTCACCGACTTTCGCGGCGGCAGCGCCGGTCTCGCCGCCGGCCAGATCCTCGCCGCCAACGACCAGCTCCATTCGCGGCTTCACAAGCTGGTCGCCAGCGCCCTGCGCTAGCCGCCTTCGTCACTCGCGCGAAAGCGGGAGTCCAGACAAGCGGCGGAGCGGATTTCTCAGCCCGTCTGGATTCCGGGCTCCGCGGGAATGGCCGGACGTGGGGCGCCTTGCCTCCGTCCCGGCCCAGTCCTAGAAGCCGCGCAACCTGTTGACCCCGGAGAATCTTTGCGATGGCGCCTGTCGCCGCCGACTATCTTCCGATCCTGCTTTTCCTCGGCGTCGCGCTGGGCTTTTCGCTCGCTTTCGTCGTGCTGCCGATGATCGTCGCGCGGCTGACCGGCGCCGCTCGGCCCTATGCCGACAAGCTCACCGAATATGAATGCGGCTTTCCCGCCTTCGAGGACAGCCGGGCGCAATTCGACGTTCGCTTCTACCTGGTCGCGATCCTGTTCATCATCTTCGATATCGAGGCGGCCTATCTCTTCCCCTGGGCGGTGAGCGTGTTCGACGCCGGCTGGGTCGCCTGGTTCGCGATGATGATCTTCCTCGCCGAGCTGGCGCTGGGTTTCGCTTATGCCTGGAAGAAGGGAGCGCTCGAATGGGAGTGATCCTCGATCCCAGGCACGAGAATGAGCGGCCCGCCGACCTCCAGCAGCCGGACCCGCGCTTCTTCAGCGACATCAATTCGGAGGTTTCCGACAAGGGCTTCCTGGTCACCTCGACCGAGGATCTTTTCCAGTGGGCGCGGACCGGTTCCTTATGGTGGATGACCTTCGGCCTCGCTTGCTGCGCGGTCGAGATGATCCACGTGAACATGCCGCGCTATGATCTTGAAAGATTTGGGGTCGCTCCGCGGGCGAGCCCGCGCCAGTCGGACGTGATGATCGTCGCCGGCACGCTGTGCAACAAGATGGCGCCGGCCCTGAGGCGGGTCTACGACCAGATGTCGGAGCCGCGCTACGTCATCTCGATGGGCAGCTGCGCCAACGGCGGCGGCTACTACCATTACAGCTACAGCGTCGTGCGCGGCTGCGACCGGATCGTGCCGGTCGACATTTACGTCCCCGGCTGCCCGCCGACCGCCGAGGCTTTGCTCTACGGCGTCATGCAGCTCCAGCGGAAGATCCGCCGCGAAGGGACGATCGAGCGCTGACGTGCCGCACAGCGCTCCACGCATTGCGCCTCGCGAGGGCATTATCGACGAGGTGAAGGCGGCGGTCGGCGACGCCTTCCTCGGCGCGAAGGACGAGGTCGGCGAGGTTTCGATCGACGTGCGCCGCGAAAGCATCGCCGACGTGATCCGCACCCTCCGCGACCGCTTCGAATATCAGCAGCTGATGGAGATCGCCGGCGTCGACTATCCGTCCCGCGCCGAGCGGTTCGACGTCGTCTATCACATGCTGTCGGTGACGAAGAACCACCGCATCCGCGTCCGGGTCCGCACCGACGAGGACTCGCCGGTGCCGACCGTCACGGGCCTCTTCCCGGTCGCCAACTGGCTCGAGCGCGAGGTGTTCGACCTTTACGGGGTGCTGTTCGACGGCCATCCCGATTTGCGGCGGATCCTCACCGATTACGGCTTCGACGGCTTTCCGTTCCGCAAGGACTTCCCGCTGACCGGCTATGTCGAGCTGCGCTATTCGGAGGAGCAGAAGCGGGTCGTCTATGAGCCGGTGCGCCTGCCGCAGGATTTCCGCGACTTCGATTTCCTGAGCCCCTGGGAGGGCGCCGAATATATCCTTCCCGGCGACGAGAAGGCGCAGCCCGAGGCAGCCGGCGCGCCGACTCCGCTCAAGGCGGACGAGATCAAGAAATGAGCGAGATCGCCCCGTCGCCCGAAGCCGAGGCACCGGCCGACGCCGAGACGAAGGTGGAGCGCACCGGCGCCACCCAGTCCGACATCGCCAATTACACGATCAATTTCGGGCCGCAGCACCCGGCCGCCCACGGCGTGCTCAGGCTGGTGCTCGAGCTCGACGGCGAGATCGTCGAGCGGGTCGACCCGCATATCGGCCTGCTCCACCGCGGCACCGAGAAGCTGTGCGAATACAAGACCTACCTCCAGTCCATCCCCTATATGGACCGGCTCGATTACGTGTCGCCGATGTGCATGGAGCACAGTTACGTGCTGGCGATGGAGAAGCTGCTCGGCCTGGAAGTGCCGCTTCGGGGCCAGTACCTACGCGTCTTCTTCGCGGAGCTGACGCGGATGGCGAACCACTGGCTCAACCTCGGCAGCCACGTGATGGACGTCGGCGCGATGACTCCGAACCTGTGGCTGTTCGAGCTTCGCGAAGACAAGATGAACTTCTACGAGCGGGTGTCCGGGGCCCGGCTCCACGCCAATTATTTCCGCCCCGGCGGCGTCCACCAGGACGTGCCGACGGGGCTGCTCGACGATATCGGCGAATGGCTCGAGACCAAGGTGCCGCGCCTCTTTGAGGATTCGATCAGCCTCGTCGCCGACAACCGCATCTTCAAGCAGCGCAACGTCGACATCGCCACGGTCTCCAAGGAGGACGCGCTGGCCTGGGGCTTTTCGGGCCCGATGATCCGCGCCGCCGGCATCCCCTGGGACATTCGCAAGTCGCAGCCCTACGACGTTTACGACCGGATGGACTTCGACGTGCCCGTCGGCACCAAGGGCGATTGCTACGATCGCTTCATGGTCAGGGTCGAGGAGGTCCGCCAGTCGGCGCGGATCATGAAGCAGTGCCTCAATGAAATGCCGGAAGGCCCGGTCACCTCGCTCGACCGCAAGGTGGTGCCGCCCAAGCGCGCCGAGATGAAGCAGTCGATGGAAGCGCTCATCCACCACTTCAAGCTGTTCACCGAGGGCTTCCACGTGCCGGCCGGCGAAGTCTATGTCGCCACCGAAAGCCCCAAGGGCGAGTTCGGCATCTATCTGGTCAGCGACGGCACCAACAAGCCCTATCGCGTCAAGATCCGCCCCACCGGCTTCTCGCACCTCCAGGCGATGGACTTCATGACCCGCGGCCACATGCTCGCCGACGTCACCGCCATCCTGGGCGCCCTCGACATCGTCTTCGGGGAGGTCGACCGGTGAGTCCGATCCTGCTCGCGCTGGCGCCCTTCGTCCTGTTTCCGGCGGCGGTATTCCTTTTCACGCCCGCCTGGGCGCGTCGTGTCGCTTTGGCGGCGGGAACGGCCGTGGCGATCACATCCTCCTGGATTCTCGGCGGCGGGCCCGACAATCCCCTGTACCTCGTCCCGATCGCGGCCGGCGGCATTTCCGGCGGCGCGCTGCTGATCGAGCTCGTCGCGCGGCTGCGCCGGCTGATCAAGGGGCGGAAGCCCGCCCATGGCTGATCTCCTCCGCCAGGCCCCGGACATCGAGGAGGTGCGCGCCCGCTGGGACCGCTTTGCCTTCACCGCGGAGAATGACGCCCAGGCGAAGGCGATCGTCGGCCGCTACCCGCCGGGGCGGCAGCATAGCGCGATCATCCCCTTGCTCGACCTCGCCCAGCGCCAGGTTGGGGCGGAGACCGAGACGCAGGGCTGGCTGCCGATCCCGGTGATCGAGTATGTCGCGAAGTACCTCAACATGCCCTACATCCGCGCATACGAAGTCGCCACCTTCTACACGATGTTCAATCTCGCCCCCGTCGGCCGCTTCCACGTCCAGGTGTGCGGGACGACGCCCTGCATGCTGCGCGGCTCCGACGACCTGTTCGCCGCCTGCAGGGCGAAGGGGCTGAAGAAGGGCGGCACCACCGGGGACGGGCTGTTCACCCTTAACGAGGTCGAATGCCTCGGCGCCTGCGCCAACGCGCCGATGGTGCAGATCAACGACGATAATTACGAAGACCTCACTTTCGAAACGATGACCGCGATCCTGGAAGCGCTCGCCCGCGGCGAGACACCGCAACCAGGCCCGCAGGTCGACCGCCGGACCAGCTGCCCCGAAGGCGGCCCGACCACGCTGCCGGAGATGGTCGGCGAGAATTTCGACTACAGGAGCCGCTGGTGACCCGCCTCGCGCCCGCTGCGCTGATCGTACTGGCCGCCTGCGGTCGCGATGCACCGGCGGCGAACGGCCTGTCCGCCGCCGCACCGAAGGCGCCCGCGCCCGTCGTCGAGGGGGAGGTCGGGGCCGCCGAGCGGCTGGTTCGCCGGCGGCTCGGCAATCCGCAGGGCCTGACTTTTTCGAACCCGCGGCGCAGCGCCAGCGAGGGCGTGTCGATCATCTGCGGCGACTATCGACAGGGCGGCCGCAGCCGGCGCTACATCGTCGTCGACCGGCAGGATGCGTTCGTGGAATCGCAGATGCAACCCGGCGAGATGGACCGTGCCTATCGCGAATTTTGCGCAGGAGGCGCCCGTGGCTAGGCGCGGCGGCATCGACGGCGGCACCGTCGGCATCCTGGTGGTCGGCCTCGTCATCGTCGTCGTGCTGGTCGCGGTGCTGAAGGTGGCGGTGAAGCTCGCTCTGCTGGCCCTGGTCGCCGTCGCCGGCATCGCGGCTTACAGGGCGATCAAGGGCAAGATCGAGGGTCCTCATGCTTGACGACAAGGACCGCATCTTCACCAACGTCTACGGCTTCCAGGCGGCGGGGCTGAAGGCGGCCGAGAAGCGCGGCGACTGGGACGACACCAGGGCGCTGATGGCGATCGGCCAGGACGCGATCATCGACGAGATCAAGGCGTCGGGCCTGCGCGGCCGCGGCGGGGCGGGCTTTCCGACCGGCATGAAGTGGAGCTTCATGCCCAAGGAGCCGAACCCCGGCCGGCCCAATTTCCTCGTCATCAACGCCGACGAATCGGAGCCCGGATCGTGCAAGGACCGCGAGATCATCCGCCACGATCCGCACAAGCTGATCGAAGGCGCGCTGATCGCGGGCTATGCGATGCGCGCCCGTGCCGGCTACATCTACATTCGCGGCGAGTTCATCCGCGAAGCGCAGGTGCTCGAGGCCGCCGTGCAGGAGGCCTATGAAGCGGGCCTGCTCGGCAAGAATGCCGCCAAATCCGGCTATGATTTCGACCTGTTCGTCCATCGCGGCGCCGGCGCCTACATCTGCGGCGAAGAGACGGCGATGCTCGAAAGCCTCGAAGGCAAGAAAGGCATGCCGCGCCTGAAGCCGCCTTTCCCGGCCGGCGCCGGCCTCTACGGCTGCCCGACGACGGTCAACAACGTCGAATCGATCGCCGTCGTGCCGACCATCCTCAGGCGCGGCTCGGCATGGTTCGCCGGCATCGGCCGCCCGAAGAACGAGGGCACCAAGCTCTTCCAGATATCGGGCCACGTGAACCGCCCGTGCGTGGTCGAGGACGCGATGAGCGTCCCGTTCCGGGAGCTGGTCGACCGCCACGCCGGCGGCATTCGCGGCGGCTGGGACAATCTCCTGGCGGTCATTCCCGGCGGCTCGTCGGTGCCGCTGGTGCCGGCGCACGAGATCATCGACGCGCCGATGGATTTCGACGGCCTCAAGGACCTCGGCTCGGGCCTCGGCACCGCCGCCGTCATCGTCATGGACAAGTCGACCGACGTCGTGAAGGCGATCAGCCGGATCTCCTATTTCTACAAGCATGAGAGCTGCGGCCAGTGCACGCCCTGCCGCGAAGGCACCGGCTGGATGTGGCGGGTGATGGAGCGGCTCGTCGAGGGCAATGCCGAGATCCATGAGATCGACACGCTCCACGACGTCACCAAGCAGGTCGAGGGGCATACGATCTGCGCGCTCGGCGACGCCGCCGCTTGGCCGATCCAGGGGCTGATTCGCCACTTCCGCCCCGAGCTCGAACGGCGCATCATCGCCAAGAGAGGGGCAATTCGGGAAGCGGCGGAATGAGGAGGTTCAGGACGGCCTGTGCGGTGGTGCTGTCGGTGCTTGCCTTCGATGCAGCGACGGCGGTTCAGCACACGCTGCGCGAGCCGCCGCACGGCTCCCGGGCCTACGACGCCGTGGATGCCGAGCTGACGCTGGCCGAGTTCAGCGACTGCGTGCTCGAGCGCGGCGGCCGGAGGGCGCGCGCCGAGCGCTTCCTTCGCCAGCAACCGACCGGAGAGCCCTTCGAGAATGCGGCCGAGCGGCTGATGCCGGAGGAATGCCTGCAGCTTCGCGGCGGAAGCTGGATGGAGATGCGGATCCGTTCCGATGCCCTGCGCGCTTCTCTCTTCGCATCGCTCTACAGGCGCGACTTCAGTCACGCTCCGCCTCAGCCGCAAGTGAGCGAGACCGCTCCGCTTCGCCTCTCCGACGAGTTCGAAGGCGATCCGGCGCTGATCCCGCAAACGGTGCGCACGGTCCGGGCGATCGGCGATTGCGCCGCCAGGGCCGACCCCGTGGGCACCCACGCCTTCCTGTTGACGACGCTCGGCAGCAGCGAGGAGCGGCAGGCGCTCGCGCCGGTCACTTCCGCGCTGGCCAACTGCCTCCCGGAGGGGCAGCAGCTGCGCTTCAGCCGCGCCATGCTTCGCGGCATCCTCGCCGAGGCGCTCTACAAACTGAGGCGGGTCGCCGCCGGGCAGGCGCCCGTACCCACGGAAACCCGTTCCTGAGCGGAAGCCAAGCCGTTCATCGGACGGCTTTTACAGAACGACGAATCGGCGTAAGCTTTGTCCACGGCATCGCCGCCCGGCGGCGGTGCACGAGAGGAGCAGGCCATGAAGAAGATGATTCTCGCAACCTTGGCGGCGGGCGCCGCTTTTGCCGCCGCGACCCCGGCCGCCGCCGACACCGGCGCCGAGTCCGTCGACCGCATCTACAGTGCCGGCCGCTGCATCGCGACCGAGGACCGCTATGCGGCCGTGAGCCTTCTGCAGTCGCTGCCGATCGACGGCGACGCGGCGGATCTTTCCACCCTTTCCGAGCGCGCACGCCACTGCGCCCGCGAGCTCTCGGCTCCGGACATCCTTCATCTGCGCGGCGCGCTCGCCCAGGCGCTGTTCTTCCGCGATTTCGGCGGCTTCGGCCTCGAGCCGCGTCGTTCGGCGGCGCTTGTGAACCTGTCGCTGCCGACCCAGGACACGCCGGGGACGTCGCGCTCGGTGCAGCTCTACCAATGGTCCGACTGCGTCGTTCGCAACGACGCGGCTCACACCGAGGCTTTGCTCCAGAGCCGAGTGGGCTCGCGCGGCGAGGCGGCGGCGATCGAGCGGCTGCGCGACTATATGGCCGCCTGCGCTCCGGCCGGCGCGCAGCTGGCGGTCCAGCCGGCCGAGCTGCGCAGCCTGCTTGCGCAAAGCGCCTATCAGAGCATGTACCGCTACTGGACCGACCAGCTCTCGGCGGTTCAGGACCAATAATGGGGTAAGGGGGCGCCGCAGGCCCTTCAGGGCGCGTGCCGCTGCCGGGATGACGGCGGCGGCCGCGCTCGTCTCGCTCGCTGGCCCCGCCGACGCCCAATATGGCCAATATGGCGCGCCGCCCGCGCAGAACATTCCCGACAGCAGTCGGTCGCCGTCCTCGACTGAGGGGCAGCCGGCTCCGGCGGCGCGCAATCAGGTCCTTCGGGCGGCGGCCTGCCTTGTCGCTCGCGACGCCGGAGCCGCGGCGCGAATGCTGGCCACCGCGCCTTATTCGGCGGAAGAGCGCCAGGAGGCTGTCCGCAGTCTGAGGGCGGCGGAACGCTGTGTTCGCGCCCGCGGCTTCGCCACTTCGCCGCTGCTGCTGCGCGGGGCGATCGCCGAGTCGCTGTACGAGGCGCAGTTCGCGCAGCCTGCCAGTCCGCGACAGCCGCCGGCGCAGGCCTCGCCCCTGTTCGGACCGGCCAGCGCCGCCGCCCGGGCGGACATGGCCGCGGCGTTCGGCCTCGGCGATTGCCTCGCCGCGGGTCATGGCGGTCTCGTGCGGGCGCTGCTCGCCGCCGATCCGGACAGTCCCGCCGAGGGCGCGGCGCTCACTGCGATGAGCCCGGCCTTCGGTGCCTGCGTGCCGGCAGGGACGCAGCTCAACATCGATCCGGGCTCGTTGCGCGCGATCGCGGCGGAATCGCTCTACCGCTGGTCACTCGCCCAGCGCGACGGCGCCGGCGCTCCGGCCGCTCGCCGCTGAGCCCGTCGCGCGCGCCCGGCGCGGGCCATTGGCCGCGCCTTAGCCCCTTGTCCGCCATAGGCTTTAGCGTCTAACGGCGGTCGCGCGTCGCCGGCACCGTCGGCGGCTGCGTCCGCCCCTGGAGCCTTCATGCCCAAAGTCAAAGTCGACGGTGTCGAGATCGAGGTGCCGCAAGGCGCGACGGTGCTCCAGGCCTGCGAGCTGGCGGGCAAGGAGATTCCCCGCTTCTGCTACCATGAGCGGCTCGCCATCGCCGGCAATTGCCGGATGTGCCTGGTCGAGGTGAAGCCCGGGCCGCCCAAGCCGCAGGCCTCCTGCGCGCTGCCGGCTACGGAGGGGCAGGAAATCTTCACCATGACCGCGGCCGTCAAGAAGGCGCGTGAGGGCGTCATGGAGTTCCTGCTGATCAACCATCCGCTCGATTGCCCGATCTGCGACCAGGGCGGCGAATGCGACCTGCAGGACCAGGCGATGGCCTATGGCCGCGGCCACAACCGCTATGACGAGAACAAGCGGGCCGTGTCCGAGAAATATATGGGTCCCGTCGTCAAGACCTTCATGACACGCTGCATCCACTGCACGCGCTGCGTGCGCTTCATGGAGCAGGTGGCGGGAGTCGAGGAGATCGGCGCCGTCAACCGCGGCGAGAATATGGAGATCACCTCCTATCTCGAGGAGGCGCTGCACAGCGAGCTGTCGGGCAACGTCGTCGACCTCTGCCCGGTCGGTGCTCTGGTATCCAAGCCCTACAGCTTCGAGGCGCGGCCGTGGGAGCTGCGAAAGGTGCCGGCGATCGACGTCATGGACGGGGTCGGGACCAATATCCGGCTCGATTCCCGCCAGCGCGAGGTCATGCGCGCGCTCCCGCGCATCAACGAGGACGTCAACGAGGAGTGGGCCCACGACAAGACCCGCCACTGCGTCGACGGGCTGCTTCGGAACCGCCTCGACCGCCCCTGGGTGCGCGAGGGCGGGCGCCTTCGCGAGGCGCGCTGGGAGGAGGCGTTCGAACGAATCGCGGAGGTTGCGCGAACAGCCGAGGGCAGCGTCGCGGCCGTCGCCGGCGACCTGCTCGACGTCGAGACCATGTACGCCGCCCGGAAGCTGCTGGCGTCCCTCGGCTCGGACTTGCTCGAGGGGCGGCAGACCGGCCTCGCTTACGACGTCTCCAACCTTGCTTCGGTCAACTTCAACAGCACCATCGCCGGAATCGAGACGGCCGATGCCATCCTCTTGATCGGCACCAACCCGCGCTGGGAGGCGCCGCTCGTCAACACCCGCATCCGCAAGGCCGTCAAGGCCGGGGCGCGCGTGTTCCTGATCGGGCCGGAGGTCGACTTGACCTATCCGGTCGAGCGCTTCGGCAACGATCTGGCGCTGATCGCGGACCTCCCGCAGGCGGCCGCCGATGCCTTGGGAGGCGCGGAGCGGCCGGCGGTGATCGTCGGCGGCGGCGCGCTGAAGGTGGCCGGCGCGCAGGCGGCAAGCCTCGCGCTGGCGAACCGCTTCAACCTCATTCGCGAAAGCTGGAACGGCTATAACGTGCTTCACACCGCCGCCGCGCGGATGGGCGGGCTGATGCTCGGTTACGCTCAAGGTGGCGGCATGGCGGCAATCGCCGACAAAGCGCCGAAGCTGCTCCTCCTGCTCGGGGCCGACGAAGTCGATCTCGGGCCATTCGCGGACAGCTTCAAAGTCTATCTCGGCCATCACGGCGACCGCGGTGCGTCGTCCGCCGACGTCATCCTCCCCGCCGCGGCCTACAGCGAAAAGCACGGAATCTACGTCAATCTCGAGGGGCGGATCCAATATTCCGAGAAAGCGGTCGATCCGCCCGGCGACGCGCGCGAGGACTGGGCGATCCTGCGGGCCCTTTCCGGCGTTCTCGGCCGGCCGCTGCCGTTCGACAGCTTCCACCAGCTGCGCGACCGATTGTTCGAGGACTATCCCGATTTCGGCCGCCCGGGGCTGGTTCGCTTCGAGTGGGCGCCTCCGCGGCTTCCCGCCGTCGACATCGCCAAGGGCACGGGCGTCGCTTATCCGATCTCCGACTTCTACCTTACCAATGCGATCGCGCGCGCTTCGCCGACGCTCCAGCGCTGCTCGGCCGAGATCCTTCATGGGCAAACGTTCGCGGAGGCCGCGGAATGATCGCCGGCGGCGCGGGAAGGGGCGGGAATGTTCGACGAATTGGGCGCGGCCTTGTTCGACCGGCTGCCGCGCGGGCTGCAGACCGGCTGCATGATCGTCTTCGGCGCGCTGGTGGTCGTCGGCGGCGTCTGGATGCTGCTGGATTCGCTGTGAGCGAGGGGCGGGCATGACCGAGTGGTTCCAGTCCTGGGCTGGGGCCGGCTTCGGCTGGTTCCTGGCAACTTTGCTCCTTATCCTGTTGATCGCGCTGCCTTTGATGCTGGCGGTGGCGATGATCATCTATGCCGACCGGAAGATCTGGGCGGCGATGGCGCTTCGCCGCGGCCCGAACGTGGTCGGCCCGTTCGGCCTGCTGCAGAGCTTCGCCGACGGGCTCAAGGTCTTCCTCAAGGAGACGATCATCCCGTCGGGCGCCAATCGCGGCCTGTTCGTGATCGCGCCGATCATCACCTTCACCGTTGCTCTCATCGCCTGGGCGGTCATCCCGTTCGGCGAGGGGATGGTGCTCGCCAACATCAATGTCGGCCTGCTCTACCTGCTCGCCATCTCCTCGCTTGGCGTCTACGGGATCATCATTGCCGGCTGGGCATCCAACTCGAAATATCCGTTTTACAGTGCCTTGCGCGCGGCGGCTCAGATGGTTTCCTACGAGGTTTCGATCGGCTTCGTTCTCATCCCGGTGATCTTGTGGGCGGGCTCGTTCAACCTTTCCGCGATCATCGAGGCGCAGCGCGGCCACATGTTCGGCTTTGTCAACGGCTTCGCCTTCAACCCCTTGCTGTTTCCCTTGGCGATCATCTTCTTCATCTCGGCGATGGCGGAGACGGCGCGCGCCCCGTTCGACCTCACCGAGGCCGAGAGCGAGCTCGTCGCCGGTTTCCAGACCGAATATAGCTCGATGAGCTTCGCGCTCTTCTGGCTCGGCGAATATGGCAACGTGCTGCTGATGTGCGGCATGAACGCCGTGCTCTTCTGGGGCGGATGGTTGCCGCCGGTCGATTGGGCGCCGCTCTACGCCATCCCGGGCATCTTCTGGTTTTTCGGCAAGATCCTGTTCTTCTTCTTCGTCTTCTCCTGGGTGAAGGCGACGGTGCCGCGCTTCCGCTACGACCAGCTGATGCGGCTCGGCTGGAAGATATTCCTCCCCATCTCGCTCATCTGGGTGTTCCTCGTCTCGGGCTACCTGATGCTGCGCCAGGACGGAGTGCTCCCATGAGCGCGGTCACTCACTTCATCAAATCCTTCACCCTGTGGGAGTTCGTGAAGGCGCACTGGCTGACGTTGAAATATTTCTTCAAGGCCAAGGCGACGATCAACTACCCCTACGAGAAGAACCCGATCTCGCCGCGCTTCCGCGGCGAGCATGCCTTGCGTCGCTATCCGAACGGCGAGGAGCGCTGTATCGCCTGCAAATTGTGCGAGGCGGTGTGCCCGGCGCTGGCGATCACGATCGAGGCCGAGCCACGCGAGGACGGCAGCCGCCGCACCACCCGCTACGACATCGACATGACCAAGTGCATCTATTGCGGCTTGTGTCAGGAAGCCTGTCCGGTCGATGCGATCGTCGAGGGGCCGAACATGGATTTCTCGACCGAGACTCGCGAGGAGCTGATCTACGACAAGACCAAGCTGCTCGAGAATGGCGACCGCTGGGAGCGGGCGCTGGCCGCCAACCTTGCCGCCGATGCGCCGTACCGGTAGGCGGCCCGCGTGATCGCGACCTTCGTCTTCTACCTGTTCGCAACGCTCGTGATCGCCTCCGGGGTAATGACGATCGGCTCGCGCAATCCGGTGCACAGCGTGCTGTGGCTGATCTTCGCTTTCTTCAACGCGGCGGGGCTGTTCGTGCTGATCGGGGCCGAGTTCCTCGCTTTCCTGCTGGTCATCGTTTACGTCGGCGCCGTCGCCGTCCTGTTCCTGTTCGTCGTGATGATGCTCGACGTCGATTTCGCGGCGCTACGGGCCGGGATCGCGCGCTACTGGCCGTTCGGCTTCCTGCTTGCTCTGGTTCTGATCGCCGAGATCGGCGCCGCGGTGCTCGCCTGGAGCGCGGGCGGGATCGAGATTGCCGGCCGCACCGCCCCGATCGGCGCCGAGCGGTCTAACATAGAGGCGCTCGGCTATCTCCTCTACACCCGCTACGTCTTCATCTTCGAGGCGGCCGGGATCGTCCTGTTGGTGGCGATGGTCGGCGCCATCGTCCTCACCCGACGCAAGCGCAGCGACGTTCGCCCGCAAAACGTCTCGCGCCAGGTCCGCCGCCGGCCCGAAGAGGCGGTGCGGCTCGAGCAGCCGGGCGTGGGGCAGGGGGTGGAGCTGTGATCGGGCTCGGCCATTATCTCGCCGTCGGCGCGATCCTGTTCGTACTCGGCGTGTTCGGCATCTTCCTCAATCGCAAGAACGTCATCGTGATCCTGATGGCGATCGAGCTGATCCTGCTGGCCGTGAACATCAACCTGGTCGCCTTCTCGGCTTTTCTGAACGACATGGTCGGGCAGGTGTTCGCCATGTTCGTCCTCACCGTCGCCGCCGCCGAGGCCGCGATTGGCCTTGCCATCCTCGTCATCTATTTCCGCGGCCGGGGCACAATCGCCGTCGACGACATCAACCAGATGCGGGGCTGAGCGGTGGTCCAGGCGATCGTCTTCCTGCCGCTGCTCGCCGCGATCGTCGCCGGGCTGGGCGGGCGCTTGATTGGCAGTTTCGCCGCCAAGGCGATCACGACCGGGGCGCTGTTCGTCTCGATGTTCCTGTCCTGGCCGATCTTCATCGCCTTCCTCGACGGAGCCCAGCATTCGCAGCTCTATCCGGTGCTGGAGTGGATCCGATCCGGCGACCTTCAGGTCGATTGGGCGCTTCGCGTCGATGCGCTGACGGCGGTGATGCTGGTCGTGGTGACGACCGTGTCCGCGCTCGTGCACCTCTACAGCTGGGGCTATATGGCGGAGGATCCGTCGCAGCCGCGGTTCTTCGCCTATCTGTCGCTCTTCACCTTCGCGATGCTGATGCTGGTGACGGCCGACAACCTCATTCAGATGTTCTTCGGGTGGGAGGGGGTCGGCCTCGCTTCCTACCTCCTCATCGGTTTCTGGTACCACAAGCCCTCCGCCAATGCGGCGGCACTCAAAGCGTTCGTCGTCAACCGGGTCGGCGATTTCGGGTTCTCGCTTGGCATCTTCGCCACCTTCCTGGTCTTCGGCACGATCTCGATCCCGGACATCCTCGTCGCCGCGCCGGGCATGGCCGGCTCGACGATCGGCTTCCTCGGCGGCCGCGTCGACACGATGACTCTGATCTGCATCCTCCTGTTCATCGGCGCGTGCGGCAAGTCGGCCCAGCTCGGTCTCCACACCTGGCTGCCGGACGCGATGGAGGGCCCGACGCCGGTCTCGGCGCTGATCCACGCGGCGACAATGGTGACCGCGGGCGTGTTCATGGT
>DASVVV010000051.1:0-24304 GCA_036386375.1 Allosphingosinicella sp.
GGTCGATATGTTAGCCTGGATATTGTGAACAAGGTCGCAGCGCTGGGCCGCCTGGGCACTGCCGAGGGCTTTACCGCTGCCGATTTCCTGCGGATGCTGGAGATCGGGGCCTTCGACGACGCGCGCGCCGAGCTGGTCGGGGGGGTGATCGAGAAGATGATGCCGTCGCTGTTCACGCACGGCGAGTGCAATGCCCGCCTCGTCGCGGAGCTTGTTCAGGCCTATCGCGGCAGTTCGAGGCGAGTGGCGGTCGATCTGGTCGTCCAGATCGACGAGGCGACGGTGAGAGCGGCCGACGTGGCGGTCGTCAACTCTGACATCGGCCGGCGCGCGGCGGTCGCGGAAGATCTGATTTTGGTCGTCGAGATCGCCGATACGACCCTTGCAAGGGATCTGGGAGAGAAGCTCCTCGATTATGCGCGGGCGGGCGTGCCGTCTTATTGGGTGGTCGATCTGGAGGCGAAGGCGGTGCGGGCGATGGCCGGCGCCGGCCCTCAGGGCTATGCCGAGACGCGCATCGTGCAGTTCGGCGACCAGCTCGGCATTCCGGGAACGGATCGCGCGATCGTCCTGGACTGACGGCTTCAGGCGGCCAGCCGCATCTCCAGCCGGCTCCAGACCTCGACCAGCGCGTCGGTCAGCTCGCGCATCATCGCCTCGTCATGGGCGGGGCCGGGGGTGAAGCGGAGCCGCTCGGTGCCGCGCGGTACGGTCGGATAGTTTATCGGCTGCACGTACATGCCGTATTCGGCGAGCAATATGTCGCTGATCCGCTTCGCCTTGACCGGGTCGCCGACCAGCAGCGGCACGATGTGCGTCTCGCTCGGCATCACCGGCAGCTTCGCTTCGGCGAACAGCCGCTTGAGCGCCGCCGCATGGGCCTGCTGAGCCTCGCGCTCGGCTGCGCTTGCCTTCAGGTGGCGGACGCTCGCCAGCGCCCCGGCGACCAGCACCGGCGACAGCGACGTCGTGAAGATGAATCCCGGCGCATAGCTGCGGATGACGTCGACGATGTTCCGCTCGGCGGCAATATAGCCACCCATGACGCCGAACGCCTTGCCGAGCGTCCCTTCGATGATCGTGACCCGCTCCGCGACGCCGTCGCGCTCGGAGATGCCGCCGCCGCGCGGCCCGTACATGCCGACGGCATGGACCTCGTCGAGATAGGTCAGCGCCTCATATTTGTCGGCCAGGTCGCAGATCGCCGCGATCGGGGCGATGTCGCCGTCCATCGAATAGACGCTCTCGAAGGCGATCAGCTTCGGCGCCTCGGGATCGGCCTCGGCCAGCAATTCCTCGAGATGGTCGAGGTCGTTGTGGCGGAAGACGCGCTTCTCGCAGCCCGAATTGCGGATGCCGGCGATCATCGAGGCATGGTTGAGCGAGTCCGAAAAGACGATGCAGCCGGGGAGCAGCTTGGCCACCGTCGAAAGCGTCGCCTCGTTCGAGATGTAGCCGGAGGTGAACAGCAAGGCCGCTTCCTTGCCGTGAAGGTCGGCGAGCTCCGCCTCGAGATCGATATGATAATGGGTGTTGCCGCTGATGTTGCGCGTTCCGCCAGAGCCGGCGCCGACATCGTGAAGCGCCTCCTCCATCGCCGCCACGACCTTTGGGTTCTGCCCCATCGTCAGATAGTCGTTCGAGCACCAGACGGTGATGGGCTTCGGCCCGTTATGCCCGGCGAAGCAGCGTGCGTTGGGGAATTGGCCTTTGTTGCGCAAAATGTCGATGAAGACGCGATAGCGCCCTTCGGCATGCAGCCGCTCGATCGCCTCCGCGAAGATGCGCTGGTAATCCAAAGCCCTCGTCCCCGTTGCTCGTGCGTCCAATAACGGATTTTGCCCCGCAAAGGCCAGTGCGAACGGTTCGCAACAAGCCTAGAAACTCTCGATCCGCGTCAGCCCGTATCCCGCCAGCGCCGGACGATAGGCTTCGATGTCGGCCCCAGGGCCGGTGAAGGCGGCGATACCTTCGCTGGGAGCGGAAGGCCAGTGCTCGTCGCGGGTCAGCCACGCCGTGCGCCGGGCGATCCCTTCCTTGCCGTCGACGAACGTGACCGGCCGCGGCGCGGCGGCGGCGAGCCGGCGCTCGATCAGCGGGAAATGGGTGCAGGCCAGGACGATTGTGTCCATCCGCTCGCCCTCCGGCTGGTCGAGCAGCTGCGCCATGATCCGCGCATAGGCTTCGTCCGGCGCGGCCTCGCCGCGCAGTTCCGCCTCGGCCAGATCGACCAGCTCGGCCGAGCCGTGGCGGATCAAGGTGCAGTCGGCCGCGAACTCGGCGGCGAGCCGGGCGACATAAGGCTGGACCACGGTGGCCTGGGTCCCCAGCACGCCAATCACCCGCGTCTTCGACAAAGCCGCGGCCGGTTTGATCGCCGGCACCGTGCCGACGATCGGCAGATCGAGCGCGTTGCGCACGGCGTCGAGCGCGATCGTCGAGGCCGTGTTGCAGGCGATCACGATCAGCCGCGGATGGTAGCGCTCCGCGAGCCGCCCGAGCAGGGCGGGAATGCGCGCCTCGATCTCCGCCGGCCGCTTCGTCCCATAAGGATAAGCTGCCTTGTCCGCGGCATAGACGAGCGGCGCCTCCGGCAGCGCCTTGCGGATCTCGCCGAGGACCGACAGCCCGCCGACGCCGGAATCGAAGATAAGGAGCGGGCGGGACTTCAGCGGCGATCTCCTTTTCGTCACCCCAGCGAAGGCTGAGGTCCATGCTGCCTTGGTGCCTTAGCCGGACTTCGAATGGATGCCAGCCTTCGCTGGCATGGCTGGGGTTGCCGACGCTTCGCAAATGCCGTTGCGTGCTCCATCGCCTTCACCTACCCACCGTTTTTCAGGGGATTGCGTGATCACTTTCGACACTTTGTTCGAGCCCGTCGCCGCTATCCTGCTCGGCTATGCGCTGGGCTCGATCCCCTTCGGGCTGCTGCTCACCCGCTTCGCCGGCCTGGGCGACGTGCGCGCCATCGGCTCGGGCAATATCGGCGCCACCAACGTGCTGAGGACCGGCAATAAGGGCCTCGCCGCCGCCACCTTGCTGTTCGACGCGCTGAAGGGCGCCGCCGCCGTCCTCATCGTCCATGCTTTGTGGCCGGACATTGTCCAGCTGATGCCGCTCGCCGCCCTCGCCGCCTTCCTCGGCCACCTCTACCCGATCTGGCTGCGCTTCAAAGGCGGCAAGGGCGTCGCCACCCTGATCGGAGTGGTCGCCGTCTTGCTCTGGCAGGCGGCGCTCGCGGTGGTGGCGGTCTGGGTCCTGGCGCTCCTCGTCACCCGTTACTCCTCGGTCGGCGGCATGGCCGCGGCCGTCACCGCCCCGGTGGCCGCTTTCTTCCTCGAGCGGCTCGACCTCGCCATCCTCTTCGCCGGCTTCGCCTTGCTCGTTTTGTGGAAGCACCGCGCCAATATCGGCCGGCTGTTCCGCGGCGCCGAGCCCAGGGTCGGCGCGTCGGAGGCGTAAGAAGTGGCGCCGTCGGCCGACCAGATCGCCCGGCTGCGGCTGATCCGCTCGGACAATATCGGCCCGATCACTTATTTCCAGCTGCTCGCCCGCTTCGGCTCGGCGCAAGCGGCGATCGACGCCCTTCCCGATCTCGCCGCCCGCGGCGGCGGCCGCGCACCGAGGCTCGCGCCGCGCGCTCAGGTGGAGCGCGAGATCGACGCGGTCGGGCGGCTCGGCGCCCGTTACCTCTTCCTCGGCCAAGGCCTTTATCCGTCGTTGCTGGCGGAGCTGGAAACGGCGCCCCCGGCGCTGATCGCGAAGGGCAACCTCGACCTGCTCGACAAAACGGCGGTGGCGATGGTCGGCGCCCGCAACGCCTCGGCCGCCGCCTGCCGCTTCGCCCGGCAGCTGGCGCAGGCGCTCGGCCAGGCCGGCGTGGTCGTCGTCTCCGGCCTCGCCCGCGGCATCGACACCGCCTCGCATGACGGCGCGCTCGACACCGGCACCATCGCCGTCATCGCCGGCGGCATCGACATCTTCTACCCGCCCGAAAATGAAGAGCGGCAGCGGGCCATCGCCGAGCGCGGCCTGCTGCTCGCCGAGCAGCCGCCCGGCGTCGAGCCGCGCGCCCGACACTTCCCCTATCGCAACCGTATCATCGCCGGTTTGGGCCATGGCACGGTAGTGGTCGAGGCCGCGCCCAAGTCCGGCTCGCTGATCACCGCCCGCCACGCCGCCGAATATGGCCGCGAGGTGATGGCCGTCCCCGGCTCGCCGCTCGATCCGCGCGCCCAGGGCTGCAACCGGCTGATCCGCGAAGGCGCCACCCTCGTGCAGACCGCCGAGGACGTTCTGGAGGCCATCAGCCCGATGCGCTTGCGCCCCTTGCGTCAGCCCGAGCGCGGTTACGCCGCGCCGGGCGCTCCCGCCGATGCGGACGAGCGCGACCGCCGCACCGTCGCCGCTTTGCTCAGCGCGACGCCGGTTCCGGTCGACGAGCTGGTCCGCCAGTCCGGCCTCGCGCCCGCGACCGTCCAGACGGTGCTGCTCGAGCTCGAGCTAGCCGGCCGCCTCGAACGCCATGCGGGAGGCAGGGTCAGCCTGACTTGAGCGAAGGTCGGAATATACCATCGCCATCCGCGCAGGAGATGCTGCACCGCACCTCGGCATTGCTGCGACTCGCCCCTCATCGCGCCGGCATCGCCCTGACGATCCAGGCGGGCGGAGGGCTGGCGATCGATTCGGGGCTCCTCGCGGGGGATGCGGCCAATGCGGCCAATCTGGCACTGTCCGCCGCCGCGACCGTCCTGCAATTCTGGGTCGTCCGCACGCTCCTGCAGGACCTCGGCCATGCGCTGCCGGATCGGCCGCGTTTCCCGGCTTTCTTTGTGATGATGCTGGCGACGACGATCGGCGTCCTTGTCGGTTTCGTCGCCCTGGTCGTTCCAGGCATCATCCTGATGGTCCGCTGGTCGATCGCTTCGCCGCTCGTGATAGGGTCCGGTCGGCCGATATTCGACGCGATCGGGGAAAGCTGGCGTGCGACGAAAAAAAGCTTCTGGGCCATCTTCGCGGTATTCGCCCTTGTCTACGGGGCGGCCGCGCTCGTGGCCATGGCCGGCGCCGCGGTCGAATTCGGTTTGAGGACTGATCCCCTGGTGGGCCTGACCCTCCTGAACCTCGGTCTCGTCGGAGGCGTCACCGTCGGCTGGTATGCCGCCGTTGCCGTTTACGACTGCCTGCGCCCAGGTCGCGATCACCTGAAACAGGTTTTCGAATGACCGTGCCCAGCGGCTCCGATCCACCCGCCCTCAGCGCCGGGCGGCGGGTTCGGGCGTCTGGTGGAAGGCCCAGTTATAGACCAGCCGGTCGCAGACATTGGCGCTGCGATTGGCCATGCAGACGAAGGTGATCCCGTCGTGGCGGGTAAAGGTCAGCGCCAGGTTGGAGCCCGCGCCCATGCCGCCATGCCCCCACGCCGGGAAGTTCGGGTCCAGCCCGCCGGCGACGAAGCCGTAGCCGTACCAGTCGGTCTGCGGCCGTGTCGCCTCCGCGACCGTCGCCGGCGAGATAAGGCGGCCGGAGCGAAGCGCCTCGATGAAGCGCGTTTCGTCACCGGCCGTCGTGATGCCGCCCCCGGCCGGCGTCCCCCGCCACGGCATGACGTCGAGCGCGCGCCGATACTGGCCGTCCACGCTGCGATAGGGAATGCCGATTCCTTCCAGGCGCGGCAGCTCGTCCATCGTCGGCCATGAGGTGTGGACCATCCCCGCCGGCCTCAGCACATGCTCGGCGACATAGTCGTAATAGTCCTGGCCGGTCACCCGCTGGATGATCGCGCCGAGCAGCAGGAAGCCGTGATTGGAATAGTCGAAGCGCGATCCGGGCGGAAAGGCCGGGGGACGGTTCGCGTTCAGCGCGACGATCTGATCGATCGTCCGATAGCGGGCGCGGTTGGCCGATTCCTCGGGCATCATGATCCCCATGTCCCCGGTCCCGCCGGTGTGCATCAGCAGCTGGCGGACGGTCACGCGCGCCGTCTCCGCGTTCGAATAGTCGGTAAGGTAAGTGCCGAGCGGCGCGTCGAGCGCGATCCGCCCCGCCTCGACCAGCTGCAGCACGGCCACCGCGGTGAACATCTTGCCCTGCGATTCGAAGAAGTAGCGGGTGTCGAGCGTCGCCCGTTCGCCGGTCTCGCGATTCGCGAGCCCGAAGGCGCGCTGGTAGATCGGGCGGCCGTTAAGGGCGATTGCGATCACTCCGGAAAAGCGGTCCGCCGCCGCCAGCCGCTCGGCGAAATCGTCCATCGCCGCGAGCGCAGCCTCCTGCGCGACCGGCAGCGGCCGTATCGCGAGCGAAGCCAGCCGGCCCGATCCCGCTCGCTCGAGCTCGACCGTGACCCGGCTCGGCAGCCCCGAATGACGCTCGCGCGTCATCGCGACGAGCCGGGTCGGCTCGCTGGTCACGATCTGGACCAGGTCCAGCCCACCGCTCTCCTCGCGCATGTCGAGCATATAGGCGGTGCTCGGATCGGTCATCCGAGTCGCGGCAAAACGCTCGAGCACCGCCCGATCCGGCGCGTTGAACGCCGTCAGCCAGTCGTTCAACGCCCGTTCGGGAGCGGAATCGCGCGCGGCGGCCCCGAGCGTCAGGAGCAGCAACAGAGCGAGGAGCGATCGCATGTACGGGAAATCCCTCTTAGGCGCGCGGTGGCCAGAGCGGAGCTATCGCACGAAGAGGAAGTGAAGGATATGCCGTGCGCTCTGCCCGGGGATGCCCGCCCAACGTCACCCTGAACTCGTTTCAGGGCCCAGTTTGGAGCCCCGCGGGAGCGGCCCGCCACGATGCGAAAAAGGCGCTTTCCTACAGCTTGTCGTTCGCAATATGTTCCGAATCATGATCCCCGACTTCCTTCGCTTCGCGCCCGTCCCGGTTCGCGCCCAGCATAACGGGTGGACCCCGGCGCTGCAGCTGCGCTTCATCCTGGCGCTGGCGCGCGGAGCCGGGCCCGACGAGGCGGCGCGGTCGCTCGGCATGACGCGCCAGTCGGCCTATCGCCTCCGCAAGAAGCCGGGCGCCCAAAGCTTCGCCGCCGCCTGGGACCGGGCGCAGCACTTTGCCCGCACCGCCGCCGCGGCGGCGCGCTTGCCCGCCTCCGGTTGCGGAGCCATCGAGACGATCCTGGTCCCGCGCCACTATCGCGGGCGGCTGGTCGGTTTCGTACAGCGCGAGGACACGGCCGGTGCGATGCGGACCCTGCGTCAGCTCGACCGCATCGCCGACCGGCTCGGGGAGTCGGCGGACCTGCGCGAATGGAGCGAGCAGTTCGAGGCATTCCAGCGGCTGGTCCGCTCGAGAAGTGACAGGAGTGACGAGATTCGCCAGTGAACGCGCCAAGATCGTCAACTCTCGCGCGGGCTCCTGCCGCGCTTGACGGCGCGCCCGCCGCTTCACCACCCTATGCGCGTGTACGCGTAAGGGAGTGCGAATGAAGCTCGTTGTCGTCGAATCGCCGGCCAAGGCCCGGACGATCGAGAAATATCTCGGTCCGGGGCACCGCGTGCTCGCCTCCTACGGCCATGTCCGCGACCTCCCGCCCAAGGACGGGTCGGTCGATCCCGATGCGGGCTTTGCGATGCAGTGGGAAAATTATCCGGACAAGGCCAGGCAGCTGAAGGCGATCGCCGACGAGGCGAAGAGGGCCGATACGCTGATCCTCGCCACCGACCCCGACCGCGAGGGCGAGGCGATCAGCTGGCACGTCCAGGAAGTGCTGGAGAAACGCAAGGCGCTACCCGCCCACGTCGAGCGCGTCACTTTCAATGCCATCACCAAGAGCGCCGTCACCGAGGCGATGCTGCGCCCGCGCGGCCTCGACGAGGATCTGATCGACGCCTACCGCGCCCGCCGCGCGCTCGATTACCTCGTCGGCTTTACGCTCTCCCCGGTGCTGTGGCGCAAGCTTCCCGGCGCCAAGTCGGCCGGCCGGGTGCAATCGGTCGCGCTCAGGCTGATCGTCGATCGCGAGCGCGAGATCGAGCTGTTTCGCCCGCAGGAATATTGGAGCGTCACCGCCACCATGGAGGCGGACGGGACCGAGTTCCTAGCTCGGCTGGTGCGGTTCAATGGCGAGAAGATCGAGCGGCTGACGATCGGCGAACAAGGCACCGCCGAAGCCGCCAAGCGCGCCGTCGAGGAGGGCCGCTTCACCGTCGCCTCGGTCGAGACCAAGCCCTTCACCCGCAATCCGCCGCCGCCCTTCACCACCTCGACGCTCCAGCAGGAGGCGGCGCGCAAGCTCGGCCTGGCCGCCGCCCGGACGATGCGGCTGGCGCAGGACCTCTATGAGGATGGCGCCATCACCTACATGCGCACCGACGGCGTGCAGATGGCCCCCGAGGCGGTCTCGGCCGCGCGGCGCGCCGTCACCCAGCGCTATGACGCCGGCTACGTGCCGGACAAGCCGCGCCATTATGAGACGAAGGCCAAGAACGCCCAGGAGGCTCATGAGGCGATCCGGCCGACCGATTTCTCGCGCGACCGCGCGGGTTCGGGGGAGCATGCCCGGCTCTACGAGCTGATCTGGAAGCGCGCGCTTGCCAGCCAGATGGCCTCCGCGCGGCTCGAGCGGACCACCGTCGAGCTGGCCGACGGCACCGGCCGCCACGCCCTGCGCGCCACCGGCCAGGTCGTCCTCTTCCCCGGCTATCTCGCCCTCTACGAGGAAGGCCGCGACGATCCTGATCGCAGCTCCGGCAAGAATGCCTCCGCTGATGAACCGGACGAGGAGGCGCGCCGACTGCCGCGGATGCGCGACGGCGACACGCCGCATAAGAAGGGCGTCCATGCCGAACAGCATTTCACCCAGCCGCCGCCGCGTTACTCCGAGGCGAGCCTGGTCAAGAAGATGGAGGAGCTCGGCATCGGCCGCCCCTCCACTTACGCCGCGACGATCCAGACGCTGAAGGATCGCGAATATGTCCGCGCCGAGAAGAACCGGCTGGTGCCTGAGGAGAGCGGACGCCTGCTGACCGCCTTCCTCGAGCGCTTCTTCGAACGCTACGTCTCCTACGATTTCACCGCTCATCTCGAGGACGAGCTCGACGAGATTTCCGGCGGTCGGATGGAATGGCGCAAGGTCCTCGAGGCCTTCTGGCGCGACTTCAAGCCGAAGACCGCCGAGGTGATGGAGCAGAAGCCGTCCGAGATCACCGCGGCGATCGACGATTTTCTCGCGCCCTGGCTGTTCCCCGACAAAGGCGACGGCAGCGACGCGCGGCTGTGCCCGGCGTGCGGGGAAGGTCGGCTGTCGCTGCGCGGCGGCCGCTTCGGCGCCTTCGTCGCCTGCTCCAACTATCCGGAGTGCAAGTTCACCCGCCGCTTCGGCGCCGAAGAGGGCGAGCAGGACAGCGGGCCCCAGTTGCTCGGCACGGACCCCGCGACCGGTGAGGAGGTGACGCTGCGCAGCGGCCGCTTCGGCAGCTACGTCCAGCTCGGCGAGGGCAAGGAGGCGAAGCGTTCGTCGCTGCCCAAGGACGTGCCGCAGCAGGCGCTGGACCTGGAGCTGGCGCTCAGGCTGCTGTCATTGCCCCGCACCGTCGGCAATCATCCGGAAAGCGGCAAGCCGATCACCGCCAGCCTCGGCCGCTACGGCCCCTATCTCGCCCATGACGGCAAATATGCGAAGCTCGCCTCGACCGCCGACGTGTTCGAGATCGGCATGAACGCGGCCGTCGCCAGGCTCGCCGACGCCGCGGCCGGCGGCGGCCGCTCGGCCGGCTCGCGCGAGCCGTTGAAGGTGCTTGGGCTCCACCCGCGCACCGATGCGGAGATGAGGCTGATGGAGGGCCGCTACGGCGCTTATGTCACCGACGGCACCACCAATGCGACGCTTCCCAAGACGCTGGCGCCGGAGTCGCTGACGCTCGAGGAAGCGGCGCAGCTGATCGACGAGCGCGCCGCCAAGGGCCCGGCCAGGAAGAAGGGCCGCAGGGCTCCGGCTCGGAAGAAAAAATGACGGCCCGGCGATGGTTTACGCGCGGTTTACGATAGCCGGTCGCGCGGCTTTTACCTTGTTTGCGCTAGCTGGCCCGATGCGTACCGGTAAGCTCAGCATCAGCCGCGGCCATCGAGTGGGCGAAGCCCCGCCGGCGCCGCGGCTGGTGCTGGTGCCCCGCGAGGCCGCGCCCCCGCCGCCGAAGGCGAAGGCGCCCGCCGCCGCGCCGCCTCCGCGCTCTGCCCTGGCCCCCGAATATCAGCCCACCCACGACCGCCTCGCCGCGCTCGAGCGGCTGGCCCGCCTGCACAAGCAGGGCGCGCTGACGCCCGAGGAATTCGCCTTCGAAAAGGCCCGCCTCCTCGCCGGCCCGGCGGCCGAGCTGGTGCTTCAGCCGGCGGTCGCGGCCGGGCCGCCGCTTCCCGCCGGCCCGTCGCTCGCCGGCCGGATCTTCGACTGGCGGCTGCTGCCGCTCGGCCTCGTGCTCGGCCTCGGCCTTTCTTACGCGAGCCAGCCGCAGGCGACGATCCGCTTCTTCGACGACGCGCTGCGCCTGCTCGGAGCCTGATTTCAGCCGCCGCCGCAGCCGCGGCACGCCGGGTCCTTGACGATCCTCAGCGTCCGCATCCCCGGCTTGAGCCCGTCGAACACATGGAGCCACCCGCCCGTCGCCTCGCCGAAGCCGACGATCTGGCGGATCGTCTCGAGCGCCGCCCAGCTCCCCGCCAGCCCCGCCATCGCCCCGAGCACGCCCAATTCGGCGCAGCTGTCGCAATCCTCGGCGTCGAACGCGTCGCCGACGAAGCAGCGGTAGCAGGGCAGATCCCGCTCCCAGCCCCTGAACGTCCCGACCTGCACCTGGAATTGCCCGATCGCCGCCGACACGAGCGGGATGCGCGCCTCGGTGCAGTGGTCGGACACGACCAGGCGGGTGGCGAAATTGTCGCTCCCGTCGAGCACCAGGTCGACACCCTCGACCAGCTCGCCGACGTTCGCCGCCGTGAGCCGGACGCTTCTCCCCTCGAACCGTACCTCGGGATTGAGCCGTCCCACCGCCTCGCCTGCGACTTCGATCTTCGAGCGGCCGACATCGCCGGTGCCGAACAGCGTCTGGCGCTGGAGATTGTCCAGGCTCACCGCATCGTCGTCGATCACCCGCAGCGTTCCGACTCCGGCCGCGGCGAGATACTGGATCGCCGCCGACCCGATCCCGCCCGCGCCGACGACGGCGATCCTGGCGGCGAGCAGCTGGCGCTGGCCCTCGCCGCCAATTTCCCTGAGCACGATGTGGCGGGCGTAACGGTCGAGCTGGGCGTCACTGAGCGTCACCGTCCCGTCGAGCCGAAGCCGCCGGCGCCGCGGCCGGTGGCGTCCAGCTCGCCCACCTCGACGAAGCGGCCGCGCTGCACGGGCGCCGGCACGAGCTGCGCGATCCGCTCGCCGCGCACGACCTCGAACGGCTCGCTGCCGAGATTGGCGAGGATCACCTTCACTTCGCCGCGATAGTCGCTGTCGATGGTGCCGGGCGTGTTCAGCACCGAAATGCCGTGCTTCAGCGCCAGGCCGGAGCGCGGCCGCACCTGCACCTCGTAACCGTTCGGAATAGCGATCGCGAAGCCGGTGGCGACGGCGTGCCGCGCTCCCGGCCCCAGCGTCACGCTCTCGGCCGCGACGACGTCCAGCCCCGCCGCATGCTCGGACGCATAAGCGGGCAGGGGAAGGCCCTCACCGTGCGGAAGCCGCTTCAGCCCGATATCGATCATCCCCGCTCCTGCGCGCGATCAGCCGGTCGAGCGCGTAGCGCCCGCCGCCGAGCGTCGCAAACAGGATTCCGAGGAAAACGAGGATCAGCGCCGGCCACCAGCCCGGAAAATCCTGCGGCCAGTGCACCATCCACACGGCGACCACGAAGACGAAGGCGGTGATCAGCCCCGCCCAGCGCGTCAGCAGTCCCAGCACGAAGGCGATCCCGCACAGGAACTGCGCCCAGACGCACAGCGGCGCCATCACTTCCGGCATGACGAAGTTGAACTGAGTGAGGAAGCCCTCGAATTCGTCCATCCGCTCGGCGCTGAAAATATTGTCCTGGCTCTGATAGATGAGGAACGCGCCCGTCACCCACCTCAGCAGCAGCAGCCCAAGGTCAGCAAGTTTCGCCAGCGGCGTCAGCAATATCCAGTCGGTCCGCATTCGAGCCCTCCAATGCGGCGGCGATCCGCTCGGCAAGGCGCCGTGCGACCTCGGCTTTGGCCATTTCCTCCCAGCTTTCCACGCCGTCCCTGCGGACCAGGTGGACCCGGTTGGAATCGCCGCCCATCACGTCGCCCGACACGTCATTGGCGACGATCCAGTCGCAGCCCTTGCGCGCCATCTTGGCGGTGGCATGCTCCACTACCTTCTCGGTTTCCGCCGCGAATCCGACGAGCAGCCCGGGCCGGTCGGGCGACGAGGACAATTCGGCCAAGATGTCCGGATTTTCGACGAGCGTCAGCGCGGGTGGTCCTCCGCCGTCCTTCTTGAGCTTCGAAGCCAGCGGCTCGGTGCGCCAGTCCGACACCGCGGCGACCAGCACCGCCGCATCGGCCGGAAGTGCCGACTGCACCGCCGCCTGCATCTCCCGCGCCGTCTCGACGTCGACGCGCTCGACGCCGGCGGGCGTATCGAGGCTCACCGGCCCGGCGACGAGGGTGACCCGCGCCCCGAGCTCCGCCAGCGCTCCCGCCACCGCGAAGCCCTGCTTTCCCGACGAACGGTTGGCGAGCACCCGCACCGGGTCGATCGGCTCCTGCGTCGGTCCGGCCGTGACGATAACGTGCCGCCCCGACAACCGCCCCGGTCCTCCGAGCTCGTTTTCGATCGCGGCGAGGATCGCCTCGGGCTCGGGAAGGCGACCGGGGCCATATTCGCCGCAAGCCATGTCGCCCTCGTCCGGCTCCACGATGGTCATCCCGTCCGCCCGCAGCCGCGCGACGTTGCGCACCGTCGCCGAATGCTTCCACATCCGCACGTTCATCGCCGGGCAGGCGAGCACTTTCTTGTCGGTGGCGAGCAGCAAGGTGGTGGCGAGGTCGTCGGCAATGCCGGCGGCCATTTTCGCCAGCAGGTCGGCCGTGGCCGGGCAGACCACGACCAGGTCGGCCTCGCGCGACAGCTGGATATGGCCCATCTCGGCCTCGTCCTTGAGGTCCCACAGGCTGGTATGGACCGGCTGCTCGGACAAAGCGGCCAGCGTCATCGGCGTGATGAACTGCGCCCCGCCGGCCGTGAGCACGCAGCGCACCCTGCCGCCCGCCTTGCGGATCAGCCGGATCAGCTCGCACGCTTTGTAGGCCGCGATCCCGCCGCCCACGATCAGGAGGATCCGCTTGCCGCGCATTCCTTCAAACTAGGAGCCAAAGCGCCGCCGCGCCAGCCGCCGCCGACACGATCGCCGTCAGCGCGAAGAGCCCGTAGCGCCGCGGGCGGACGATGGCGATCTCCCGCAGCGGCGGGGCGGGCGGAGCGGCCCCCGGCGGCGGGTAATAATAATCGATGCGGCGGATGAGGTCCGGGAGCCTGCGCAGCAGCCTGACGTTGCGGACGATCTCGTCGGCGAGCTGCGCTTCCGGCCCGAGCTCGCGCCGCACCCATTCGTTGAGGAAGGGCTCGGCCGTCTCCCACATGTTGATGTCGGGATCGAGCGCGGTGGCGACGCCTTCCTCCATCACCATCGTCTTCTGGAGCAGGAGGAGATGGGGCTGGGTCGGCATGTCGAAGTCGCGGGTGATCTTGAACAGGCCGTCGAGCATCGCGCCGATCGAAATGTCCTTGACTGGAAGGCCGCGGATCGGCTCGCCGACCGCCCTCAACGCGGTGGCGAACTCGCCGATATCGTGGTGGCCCGGGACGTATTGCGCCTCGAAGTGGATTTCGGCGACCCGCCGGTAATTGCCGGTGATCAGCCCGTAGAGGATCTCGGCCAGCCACAGACGCGCCTGCCGGTCGATCCGCCCCATGATGCCGAAGTCGATCGCCGCAAGCCGCCCGTCCGGAAGGGCGAACAGATTGCCCTGGTGGAGGTCGGCGTGGAAGAAGCCGTCGACCACCGCCTGGCGCAGGAAGGCGCGCACCAGGATCGCCGCCAGCGCCTTGAGGTCGTGGCCGGCGTCGACGAGGGCGTCGCGGTCGGTCAGCTTGATGCCCTCGATCCATTCCAGCGTCAGTATCCGCCGGGAGGTTCGCGTCCAGTCGATCTGCGGCACGAAGAAGCCGCTTTCCGCCTCCAGATTCTCGCGCAGCTCGGAGGCCGAAGCGGCTTCGTGGCGGAGGTCGAGCTCGCGGTTGGTCCATTGCCGGAAGGTGGCCACCACCAGCCGCGGCCGAAGCCGGGCCGCGTCGGCGCCCATCTCCTCGACCTGCGCCGCCGCCCATTCGTAGGTGTCGAGCGCTCGGGCGAAATCCTCCTCGATGTTGGGGCGCAGCACCTTGACCGCCACCAGCCGTCCGTCGGTCGTCGTCGCGCGGTGGACCTGGGCGATCGACGCGGCACCGACCGGCTCCTCGTCGATATGGGAGAAGAGCTGGTCGATCGGCCGCTCGAGCCCCTGCTCGATGGCGGTACGGATTGTTTCAAACGGCGCCGGCGGAAGGCTGTCCTGCAGCATCTGCAGGTCGCGCGCCGCCTCCTCGCCGACCAGGTCAGGACGCGTGGCCAGCGCCTGGCCGAACTTGATTGCCGCCGGGCCGATCTCCTGAAAGGCTTCGGCATAAGTCGGGACGCGCGGGATCCGCGCGCCGAACCGGGCGATCCGGGCCAGCCGCCGCACCGGGGGCGGCGTGTTCGGGTCGCGCTCGATGCCGCGCAGGGCGCCGTGCCGCGCGAGCACCCGGCCCCATTTCAGCAGCCGCCAGATATGGACGATCGGCCGGGTCAAATCTTCCAGCCGCTGTGGATCGCCACCAACCCGCCCAGGATCGGCTCGGCTCGGACCTGGCGGAAGCCGGCGCGCTCGATCGTCGCGGCGAAGCTGCCCATGTCCGGGAAACGCTCGATCGATTCGACGAGGTAGCGGTAGCTGTCGGCGTCGCGGGCGACGATCCGCCCGAGCCGGGGGACAAGGAAGCGGCTGTAGCTCTGATAGGCCTCGCGAAAGCCGGGCCAGCGCGTCTGCGAGAATTCGAGGCAATGGAAGCGGCCGCCGCGTTTGAGCACCCGGTGCGCCTCGGAGAGCGCTTTGGGAATGTCGGCGACGTTGCGGATGCCGAAGGCGATCGTAAAGGCGTCGAAGCTCGCCTCGCCGAAGCTCAGCGCCTCGGCATTCTCCTCCGCCCAGACGAGTCCCTCAAGCCCGCGGCGCCGCGCCCGGTCGATGCCGACCGACAGCATGTCGGGGTTGATATCGCCGACCGTCACCTGGGCGCCACGGCGGACGAGCCGGAAGGCGACGTCGCCGGTGCCGCCGGCCATGTCCAGGATCTTCTCGCCTCTTCGCGGACGCACCCGGCGTACGAACATGTCCTTCCACAGCCGGTGCTGTCCCGCCGACATCAGGTCGTTCATCAGATCGTAGCGCGAGGCGACGCTTGAGAAGACGCCGAGCACCCGCCGCGTCTTTTCGGCCGGCTCGACATCCTCATGCCCGAAAGAGACCTTGTCCATTGCGGGCGCCTCTAGCAGGGGGGAGGATGATGTGCACAGCCCCCAGACCGCTCGCGAATGCCTGAGCTGCCCGAGGTCGAGACGACGGTGCGCGGGCTGGCGCCGGTGCTCGAGGGGCGGCGGATCGCCTCGATCGTGCTGCGCCGGGCCGACCTGCGCCGGGCGTTCCCGCCGGATCTTCGCCAGCGCCTCACCGGCGCGCGCGTCACCGCGCTTTCGCGGCGGGCCAAATACGGCCTGATCGGCACCGACCGCGGCGATACGCTCGTCTTCCACCTCGGCATGTCCGGCTCCTGGCGGATCGATCCGGCCGAGATGGGCGCCCACGATCATGTCCTGATCGAGACCGAGGAGGGGAGGCGCCTCGCGCTCAATGACCCCCGGCGCTTCGGCTCGCTCGATCTCGTCGCGACCGAGGCGCTCCAGCGCTTGGAGCCGTTTGCGCGGATGGGGCCGGAGCCGCTGGGCGAGGGGTTCGACGGCGCCTATCTGCTCGAGGCGTTCAGCGGGCGGCGTGCGCCCGTGAAAGCGTTGCTGCTCGACCAGCGGATCGTCGCGGGTCTGGGCAACATCTATGTCTGCGAGGCACTCCATCTTGCCGGCATCGCGCCGGGGCGTGCTGGGGGACACATTGCGCTGGCGCGGCTCGAGCGGCTGGCCCAAGCGGTGGAGACGGTGCTGCTCGCCGCGATCGAGGCGGGCGGGTCGTCGCTTCGAAATTACGCCCGGCCGAGCGGGGAGCTCGGTTATTTCTCGAAGGAATGGCGGGTCTATGGCCGCGAGGGCGAAGCCTGCCCCGGCTGCGGCCGCCCGATTCGGCGCCGCGCCGAAGGGGGCCGTTCGACCTTTTTCTGCCCGTCCTGCCAGCGCTAGGGAGTTGACCCGGGCGGGGCCGAAGCCTAGATGCCACGCCCGAGCGGGTGCGGTTCAAGGCCGCGCCCTTTTCATTTATCGCTGCGAGGCACGAAGATGGCGAATACGCCGCAAGCAAAGAAGAGAATCCGCCGCAACGCCCGGCGCGCCGACATCAATCGCGGCCGGCTGAGCCGCATCCGGACCTACGTCAAGCAGGCCGAGGCCGCGCTCGCCGCAGGCGACAAGGATAAGGCCCAGGAGGCGCTGAAGCGGGTGCAGCCCGAGCTCGCCCGCGGCGTGGCCAAAGGGGTCGTCCACAAGAACATGGCGGCGCGAAAATTCTCGCGGCTGACGCGCCGTCTGATCGCTCTGGGCTAAGCCATTCAGATGTCGAAAAACGGCCCGTCCGGCGCCCGCCGGGCGGGCTTTTTCATGGCGGCCCGGCCTCGCCTCCAAAAAGCGCGGTTTTCTGCGCGATTCGCTGCCGATGCTCGCTAAGCATCTGTAAAGACTAGGAAAATTCAAAACCCTCGGAAGTCCGCGATTTTCCCCCAAGTCAACCCACATTATCTTTTGTGACGTTTTTTTTACCCCTTTCCCGACTCGGATCGGCTTCCTAGAACGGCATTTCCGGTCGGGCGAATCTCCGTGCCGGGGACACAGCAAAATGACGTTCAAGGGCGGCGGAACCGGGGTGATTCGCTGCGCGGGCGGATTTTGCCTGGGAAAAAAGCCGCCAGGATAGGCGGCGCGGAAAGGAGGGGGTTGCTCGCGTGCAGACGCCTGCCGTCAATATCGCCCTGAGTTCTGATTTCGGAGCTGCAGACCCGATCGCCACCGCGTGGGAATCGATTCGCGCCGGCCTTCGCCGCGACTGCGGCGCGCGCACGTTCGACGGCTGGCTGCGGCCGATCGCGCTCGGCGGCTTCGACCGCGACAGCGGCACGCTCCGGCTCGAGCTGCCGTCGCAGTTCATGGCCGACTGGGTGCAGACCCATTTTTCCGAGCGGCTCGCGCTCGCCTGGCGCCAGCGGCTGCCGGACGTCCGCCAGATCCGGATCGGCGTCGGGCCCGCCGCGCCGCGGACCGCCGCCGTGGTCGAGATCCCGGCCTCGCTCGACAAGCCCGAGCCGGCGGCCGCCAAGGAAGCGGCGAGCCTTTATTCGGTTGCGCTGGAGCCCCGCTACCGTTTCGAAAACTTCGTCGTCGGCAAGGCGAACGAAGTCGCCTTCAATGCCGCGAAGACGCTGGCCGCGGTGGAGAAGGTCGCGTTCAACCCGCTCTTCATCCACGGCGGCACCGGCCGCGGCAAGACGCACCTGCTCCACGCCATCGGCCACGAATTCCACCGCCTGCGTCCGCGCGCCAAGATCATCTACATGTCGGCCGAGAAGTTCATGGTCGAGTTCGTCGCCGCCCTCCGCGCCAATGAGACGATCCGCTTCAAGCAGCAGCTTCGCTCAGCGGACCTGTTGATGATCGACGACGTCCAGTTCATCGCCGGCAAGGAATCGACCCAGGAAGAATTCTTCCACACGATGAACGAGATCATCTCGGCTGGGCGGCGGCTGGTGATCAGCTCCGATCGCGCGCCGCAGGACCTGGACGGAATCGAGCCGAGGATCCTCTCCCGCCTCAGCTGGGGCCTCGTCGCCGACATCAACGCCGCCGATCTCGAGCTTCGCCTCAACATCATCACCAAAAAGCTCGAGCAGTTGCCCGACGTGAGCGTGCCCGAAGACGTGGTCATGTTCCTCGCCAAGCGGATCAGCTCCAACGTCCGCGAGCTGGAGGGCGCGCTCAACCGGATTGCCGCTTATGCGATGATGCAGAACCGTCCGATCGACCTCGAATTCGTCAGCGAGGTGCTCGCCAACATCTTGCGCGCGAACCAACGCCGCATCTCGATCGACGAGATCCAGACGCGGGTGTCCGACCATTACCGGATCCGCAAGGCCGAGATGACGAGCGCGCGCCGGGCGCGCGAGGTCGCCCGTCCGCGCCAGGTCGCCATGTATCTCTCGAAGCAGCTGACGCCGCGCTCGCTGCCGGAGATCGGCCGCCGCTTCGGCGGGCGCGACCATACAACGGTCATCCACGCGGTCCGCCAGATCGAGAAGCTTCGCGCGCAGGACCCTGAGCTCGATTCCGACATCCGGCTGCTCACGCGCCAGCTGGAAAGCTGAGCCCAAAGAAGAAGGGAGGGTTCGATGGCCGGAACCCTCCCCCACGTTTCACAGCCTTAAACCTGCGGCCGTCAGCGGCGCTCCCGCTCGGGCGCGACGGTGATGCGGACGGTCTCGCCCGAATTGCCGGGGAAGCCGGTGAACATCGCCTCAACGAGGTTCGGCACCAGCGCCGGCAGCGAGTCGGTGCGCGAGCGCGCCTGGGCGAGGCCCTCGAACAGCGACTGCCCGTCGGCGGTTCGGCGGATGTCCATGTCGAGGAAGCTCGTATAGACGGTGTAGCTGTCGATGTCGTAGCCGCCGCGGCCGAACGGCCCGTAGAGGAACGGATCGTGCCAGCCATAATAAAAGGGATGGCGACGGTGGCCGAAATAGCCGAAGCGGCTGTAATAAGGCCGGTAGCCGAAGCCGAACGGTCCACCGAACGGGTCGGGGCGCGCCACCACCCGCTCACGGCCCTGGTCGACCCCGTAATCGAGCGTCACGACGAAGGTCGCCTGCTGCGGCGAAGGCGCGTCGCTATAGCCCAAGGCAAGCAGGTGCCGACGGACGAGCTCGGCATATTGCGAGAATTCCAGCCCCCCATTCTTCTCCGAATCGGCGGCCTGAATGACGAAGCTTTGGCCCTGCGGCGCCGGCATCGCCTGGAAGCGCTGCACCTGAGTGGGCAGGCCGGTGGCGCATGCGCTCAGCGCGAGCAGAGCGGCCGGCGCGGCAAGCGCCAGTATCTTGTTTTTGAGAGACATCGGTACAGGCCTTTCTACGCACCGCCCCAGCCGCCGGTGGCCGAGGCTTTGTCCCGTATATAGAACAACTTGGCCCCGTTCGCAAAGCGCCGCTGAATGGCCGATGAAAGGCCTCGGCTCAGCGGGCGAGGCCGAGTGCGCGGTAGGCGCCCTCAAGGGTCGGCGCGGCGATCTCGGCGGCTTTCGCCGAGCCCTTGGCAAGAATGGCGTCGAGCGCCGCGGGGTCGGCCGCGAAGCGGCCGAGTCGTTCGCGGATGGGCGCCAGCGTCGCGATCGTCAACTCGGCCAGGACCGGTTTGAACTTTCCGAAGCCGTGGCCCGAATATTCCTCGACCACCGACTGCGCCGCTCGGTCGGTCAGCGCCGCGAAGATGGTGACCAGGTTCGCGGCTTCGGGGCGGTCCGCCAGCGCCTCGAAGCTGTCGGGCAGCGGCTCCGGGTCGGTCTTCGCCTTGCGGATCTTGAGCGCGATCGCGTCGTCGTCGTCGGCAAGGTTGATCCGGCTCATGTCCGAAGGGTCCGACTTCGACATTTTCGCGCTGCCGTCGCGCAGCGACATGATCCGCGCCGCGGTTTCGGCGATATGCGGCTCGGGCAGCGTGAACAGCTCCACGCCGTAATCGGTGTTGAATTTCTGGGCGACGTCGCGGGCCAGCTCCAGATGCTGCTTCTGGTCCTCGCCCACCGGCACGTGAGTCGCCTGATAGAGCAGCACGTCGGCCGCCTGCAGCACCGGATAGTCGAACAAGGCGACCGAGGCGCCCTCCCGATTCTTGCCGGACTTGTCCTTCCACTGGGTCATCCGGTTGAGCCAGCCCATCCGCGCCGTGCCGTTGAGCAGCCAGCACAACTCGGCATGCGCCGGCACGCGCGCCTGGTTGAACAGCACCGATCGGTCCTGGTCGATCCCGCAGGCGATCAGCGCCGCCGCCATTTCCCGCACGTTGCGCACCCGCTCCCCGGCCGGGGCGAACTCGCTAAGCGAATGGAGGTCGGCAAGGAAGAAGAAGCATTCCCCCTCGTCCTGCATCTTCACCCAGCGCCGGATCGCGCCGAGATAATTGCCGAGGTGGAGGTTCCCGGTCGGCTGGATGCCCGAGACGACGCGCACTTCTTCATTTTCCTCCGCTTCGGTTGCCGCGGCGCAGCAGCGGCGCGAGCCGCTGCCGGTTGAGCGCGCCCGTTGCGTAGCCCGCGACGGCGTAAACGGCCAGCCCGGCCGCGACCAGGCCGGCGACGGCGACCGCCCGCTCGAGAATCGATCCGGTGAACCAGCCGCCCAACCATCGCGCCAGCCACCACAGAGCCGCCGCCATGATCGCCGTCGAAACGATCTGCCGGAGAACCCGCCCGATCAGCCAGGGCTGCAGCCGGAAATGGTCGCGACGGTGCAGCAGGAAATAGAGCAAGCCGGCGTTGAGCCACGCCGCGCCGGCCGTGGCCGCGGCCAGCCCGACGATTCCGAACGGTTCGATCAGCAGGAGAATGAGCGCGACGTTGAACGTCAGCGCCGTCGCGGCGACGTAGACGGGCGTGCGGGTATCCTTGCGCGCGAAGAAGGCCGGCTGGAAGATTTTGATGAGGACGTAAGCGGGCAGCCCGGCAACCAGCGCGCGGACGATGTCGGCCGTCACCGCTCCGTCGGCGGCGGTGAAGCGGCCGCCGACGAAGAAGCTGAACACGAAGGGGGACGCGCACACCCACAACGCCGCCGCCGCGGGCAGGGTCAGCAGCATGGCGAGGTCGACGGCGTTGGACTGAAGCCGCGAAGCGGCTTCCCGGTCCTCGGTCATGATGTGCCGCGACAGCATCGGCAGGATGGCGGTGCCGAGCGCGATGCCGACGATGCCGAGCGGCATCTGGTTCAGCCGGTCGCCCATCGCCAGCAGCGTCAGCGAACCTTGCGGCAATGAGGTCGCAAAATAGGTGTCGATCAACTGGCTCAGCTGGTAGATGCCCGCCCCGAACGTGGCCGGGAGGATGACCCATCCTAGCTCTCGCACGTCCGGCGTGAAGCGCGGCCGCCTGATCTGGAGCCGGAAGCCCTCGCGGCGCACCCGCCACCACAAATAGATGAGCTGGGCGATGCCCGACAGCGACACCGCCACGGACAGGACGAGGACCACCACGCGGTCGTCGCCGCCGGGCCCCCGCATCAGCCAGCCGCTGACGATGCCGCCGATCAGCGTCAGGTTGAACAGGACCGGCGCGAACGCGCCCGGACCGAATTTGGACCGGCTGTTGAGGATGCCCGTGAGCAGCGACACGATGCTGATGAAGAAGAGATAGGGGAAGGTCAGGCGCGAGAGCAGCACCGCCAGGTCGAACTTGCCCGGCACCTCCGCGAAATCGTCGGCAAGCAGCCAGACGATCCCCGGCATCGCGACGATGGCGAGCGCGGAAAAGACCAGCAGCACCCAGATGAAGACGCTGAGCACATCCTCGCTGAAGCGCTCGGCTTTCGCGTCCCCGTCCTCCTCGACCAGCTTACGCGCGAACATCGGCACGAAGGCAACCGAGAAGGCGCCCTCGGCGAACAGGCGCCTGAATGTGTTAGGGAGCCGGAATGCGAGCTGATAGGCGTCGGCGGCGAGGCCCGCGCCGAGGACCCGGGCCAACAGCATGTCGCGAACGAAGCCGAACAGACGGCTGAGCAGCGTCAGCCCGCCGATCACGCTCGTCGAACGGATCAGACTCATCGCGCTTTGCCTGCCCGCGCCCGGCGCGTCGTCACGCCTGGCCGGTCTGGTCCCCGACCTGGCCGCCCGACGCCTCGGCCTGCTGCTGCGCCGCGCGCTGCATATAGAGGCCGGCAAAGTCGATCGGGTCGAGCAGCAGCGGCGGGAAGCCGGCGTCGAGCGTTGCGTCGGCGATGATCCGGCGCGCGAAGGGGAACAGGAGACGCGGCGCCTCGGCGAGCAGGAAGGGCTGGATCTGCTCGACCGGCAGGTTGCGGAGCGCGAAGATGCCGGCATAGAGCAGGTCGAGCTGGAAGGCCGTGCCTTCGCTCGCTTTGGCGGCGACCTCGATCTTCAGCGCCACCTCGTGCACGTCCTGGCCTACGGCCGAAGCGCCGATGTTGAACTGGACGTCCATCTGCGGCTGCCCCTGCCACTGATAGACGGCCGGGGCGTTGGGATTCTCGAAGGACAGGTCCTTGATGTACTGGGCGAGGATGCCGATCTGCGGAGCGCCCTCAGCGCCCGCGGCCTGGGGGGCGTCCGCGCCATTGGCGCCTTGTTCTTCGGCCATCGTTCAAATCCTCGATTTCGTTGTGGAAAATGGGTGCCCTGGGGCCCCGCCGCACAGCGCGGCCATGCTGCGGCGCGGGTAGCAGGCGACCGGTCGGCGCGCAACATCCGCCACCCTCGTTCGTTCCGGCAAAGCGGATTTGAATCGCATCCGCTTCGCGCCTATGTAGGCAGGGGCGCCAAGGAGAATGGATTTGACCGTCGGTATCGTGCTGCTGGCCATGATTGCCCTCTTCGTCGGCCTGCGGCTCTACGCGGTGCTGGGACAAAGGACGGGCCATGAGCAGCGGCCCGTTACCCGGCCCGAAGCTGCGCCCGGGGTCGAGGCGCCGGCTACCGCGCCCGAAGCCAAAGCGGGCTCGCCCGAGCCGAGCGGCCTCGCTTTCGAGCAGGGCGCCGCCGCCGGCATCCGCTCGATCATCGCCGCCGATCCGGGCTTCGACGTCGCCCGCTTCCTCGAAGGCGCGCAGGAAGCCTATCGCATGATCCTGGAAGCCTTCTGGAAGGGCGACCGGCAGGAACTGGGCTGGCTTGCCGTCGAGCCGGTGCGCGCCGCCTTCGAGACCGCGATCGACGAGCGCGAGGCGGCCGGGCACAAGCTCGACAACCGCCTGGTCGCGATCGAGCGCGCCGCGATCGAGGACGCGCGCCTCGAGGGAAAGGTCGCCGAGGTGGATGTGAAGTTCGACGCGTTCGTCGTCGCCGTCACCCGCAATGCGGAGGGCGAGGTGGTCGCCGGCTCCCTAAGCGACGCCATTCCGACCCACGACGTCTGGACGTTCCGCCGAACGATCGGCAGCGCCGACCCCAACTGGCTGCTGGTCGAGACCGACGAAGTCAGCTGAGCGCCGTCGCCGGCGCGGCCGGACCTTCTTCCGGCGCGGCGCGTAAATCAGCCTCCGGCTTTCGCGGTCAGTTCGGCCTTCGCGGCGTCATATTCCTCGCTCAGCCGCGCGATATAGCCGCGGGCGGGCGCGATGTCGCGAATGGCGCCGATTCCTTGCCCCGAACCCCATATGTCGCGCCACGCCTTGGCCTTGGAAGTACCGGTGGCGAAGTCCATCGTGCTGATGTCGCCTTCGGGCAGCTTGTCGGGGTCGAGCCCGGCGGCGACCACCGAGGCCTTGAGATAATTGCCGTGAACGCCGGTGAAGAGGCTCGAATAGACGATGTCGTCCGCGCGGCTGTCGACGATCGCCTGCTTATAGGCTTCGGCCGCATTGGCCTCGCGCGTCGCGATGAACGGCGAACCGATATAAGCGAGGTCGGCACCGAGCGCCTGCGCGGCCAGCACCGATCGGCCGGTGGCGATCGCGCCCGACAGGATCAGCGGCCCCTCCCACCACTCGCGAATCTCCTGGACCAGAGCGAAGGGCGAGAGGCGCCCGGCATGACCGCCGGCGCCGGCGGCGACGGCGATGATCCCGTCCGCGCCTTTTTCGACGGCCTTGTGGGCGAAACGGTCGTTGATGATGTCGTGGAGGGTGATCCCGCCCCAGGAGTGAACCGCCTCGTTGACCTCGACGATAGCGCCCAAAGACGTGATCACGATCGGCACCTTCCACTTGGCGCAGATCGCCATATCCTCCTGCAGCCGCGTGTTGGAGCGGTGGACGATCTGGTTGACGGCGAAGGGCGCGGCGGGGGCGTCGGGATGATCCCGGTCCCACTGGGCGAGCTCCTCGGTG
>DASVVV010000052.1:0-34878 GCA_036386375.1 Allosphingosinicella sp.
AAAAGAGTCCGGCTGAGGGAGGCCGGGACCGCACAAGTCACGGCATCTCTTCCACAGCGAAAGGATGCGGAGCCAGGCGCAACGGGTTGATTAGCGGTCCAGCAATGCCTCGAGCGGGATCCGGATATGACCGGGCGGGGGCGAGCCGCCCGCCGCAAGCCGGACCCGCGAAGTCCTCCGCCGCGGCGCGCGCGCCGGCCGTGACGTTTCCCAATCGATTTCAAAGGCCTTGCCATAATAAGCGGCGATCTCCGCCTGATCGAAGAAGATCAGGCTGGCGTCGCGGTTCGTCGTCACTCCTGCGGCGCTCCAATTATGGCTGCCGATCAGCGTATGACGGCCGTCAACGATCATGCCTTTGGTATGCGTATGGGTGCGCTGCCGCACCACCCGATTGACATCGATGCCGACACCTTTCAGCGATTCGATCGAAAGGGCCAGGTCGTCGCTGTCCTCGCGCAGGATCAGCCTGAAATCCTCGACACGCCGCGCCGCGTCGCCAAGGGCCTCCACGAGGCGCTGCAGGAGGCGCGGGGCGCTTCCAGGGCGGGGGGTGATATAGGGAATCTGGAACCAGAGCGACGTACGCGCCGAGCCAATAAGCGCAATAACCGGCTCGCAAAATGCAGCGCCGCCCCGATCGGGAGTCAGAAGCGGCTGGACCCGCATCCGCCCTTCGACCGCACGCGAGGGCAGCAGCGGACGTCTGACTGGAGCCTCCTCGACCAGGCCGAGCGCTTCCTCCTCGGGTACGTCGACATAGATCGTGGCCGAAAGCGTCTCTTCGTCGACATGGCGGCGCGCGAAATCGGCATCGGCCTCGATATGGGCGCGGAAACAGCGCGCCAGCCGCCGCTCTCTGGCCTCGGCGACGACGACATGCCATTCCCGGTTGCCGGACAGCGACGCTGCTTCGGCCTCCGTTTCCGCCTCCGTGAGCTCGGGCTGGCTGCTGCGCTTCCAGTTACCGCTGGACAGCCAGAAGCCGCTGTCGTCGTCACTTACCGTGACCTTGATATGGTAACTGTTCCAGATCAGGCCGCCGGCTCCTTCGGGCACATAGGCGTAGGAGAATGCGTCGCGGAAGCGCTCGGACCATTGGTTGAACCGGTGGCTCTGCTTGAAATCTCCCTCATTGCTAGAGTTGAGATTGCGGAAGCTGCCGTCGAGGACGGCATTGAACGAGACCCCCGCCTCCATCCGCGACTCGACCGCTTCCGCGATGTGCCGGGCGGTGAAATCGTAGATCGCGGTGGTCATGGAGGTTCGCGCCGAGCCGAGGAAAGAGCGGAGCTCGGCCCAGCTGCGCTCCGGGCCGACGTGGCAGATGACCCGCATCTCGGCTTCGATAGGTTCGAGCGCGAATTCCTCGCCCTCGCGCTCGTCGTCATTATAGGCGATACCGCCGCTCCGGGTCTCCAGCTCCGTCAGCAAAGGAGGCAGCGCGAACTCGGCCAGGTCGGTGCCGCTCGGCTCGCGAAGTTCGACCGGCCAGCCGGAGACCTCGCGGCCGACCCGCCTTTCTATCTCCGCATTCGCGTCCTGCTCGGCGGCGACGACGACGCATTGCCGGTCGGTCACCGAACCGTCACCGGCGAAGACAAAGCCCCGCCTTACCGAGTAGACGCCGGCGACGGCGGCGAGCCTCGCCCTGGCGGTCGCCACTGCCGCCTCGATATCGTCCAGCGCCGACGCGGTCGGGCCGGTAGCGGGGACGCCGCCGGCGGGGAGGACGGCATCCCCCAGGGAGACGCTGATATGGAGCGGGATCATGACCCTCACGGTGCCCACCGCCGCGAGGTCGCGATGGCTCTCGGCCGGGGATTGCGCCCGGTCGGCGACCGCAGGACTGGCCGCCAGCGCGCTGCCGCCGGCCGCCGGCTGCCGGGGAGCATCTTCGCGCCGACCGGTCGGCCTTCCGGCACCTTCCCACGGTCGCGACCGCAGATAAGCGGCGATCACGTCGCTCGGCACCGCATAATTCTCGATCATGAACGCGCCGGCGAAGTGGAGCGCGACGGCACGGCCGGTCCGCATGTCGATGACCGGCGAGCCAGAATTGCCGCCAAGCGTCGTGCAATCGTGAGTCGACCAGCCCTCGGCGCTCAGCTCGCCCCACAGGCCCGGGGCGATCCGTTTGACGTCATATTTACCGGCGAACACCTGCTCCATCAGCTGTTGGTCCGGTATCGTCGCCTGGGGGGCTCGCGCCGGATAGCCGATGACGGCGACATGTTCCGGCGGCGGATCGCCCGCCTCGGCCAGCAGGATTTTGGGTCGGGAGGTGCGGGCGCCGGTCCGGAGCTTCAGGAAGGCGATGTCCGGGGCGTCGGACCGCTCCTCGATCCAGATCACCCGTTCGAATTCGAAAGCGGCCTCGCCGCTCGCATCGACCTCATGCAGGAAGTCGATCGACACCCGGATCGGTGCGCGGTTCCGCCCCGGGCGAAAGACGAACCGGCCGCCGTCGTTCGCGGCGACGAGGCTCGCCACATGGCGGTTCGTGACGACGATGTCGGAGTCGATCAGCCAGCCGGTGCCGATCCAGTCAAGCGCGAAGAGGCTGTTGGCGACGTCGATCCGGCCGACCGCCGGGACCAGCGGCGTGAAAATCCTCTCGAGCTCGAGCGTCCGCTGAACGATCGCGATCGAATCGCTTTCGATGAAGGCGTTTTCGGTGGTGACCCGGTTGTCCCGGATTGGCAGAACCGGCCGGCCGGTCCGCAGGATGATGCTCTCGGTGACGATATCGGGACTGGACGGCTGCGCTTCGTCAGGAGTCGCGGATTCGGTGAAGACCTCGGGCTCCACTTTGTCGACGTCTCTTGCGACGTCGGGATCGCGTGCCTTATTCTCGGCCATCCACCTGGCCAGCACTTCGCCATCCACCCGTTTGATCGTACCGACCATCGCTCCCCCCAATCGTTTTCCCGTTCTCGACTCGACAACTAGCTGATAATTCTCGTGCGATTCAGATGCGCCCGCAAGTTCCGGAGGGGGTCTTGTAATCGATGCTGACCGACGAAGAACGGCAACGGGTCATCGACCTCGTGAGCGGACCCTTGTCCAACGATTGCTTCGGAATCCTGCGGGCGAGCGTTCCGGGGGACCTTCGCCCCCGCCTGACGGCGACCCAGGGTAATTGCTATGTGCTCATCGAAGACGCGCTTCGCGTCTGCGAGGCGGACGGGCGCGGGCGGGAGCCGCCCGCAATCGCCTTCCTGCTCCGCGGCTTCGCCGTCCACGCGCCGGGCGCGGCGGTCGAGCTCAAGGCGCTCGCCGACCGGCTCAGCATCAGGCCGGCCCCTGGGGCCGATCCGTTCAACGACCTCATTATCCGGAGCGACATTCCCTTCGTCGACCGGGAGCCTCTCAGGGCCGCGGTCCGCAAGCTTCTCGATCCGGGCGCCTATCGTCCGATCCTGATCGTCAACGGCGGCCGCCGCAGCGGCAAGTCGCATACCGCTCTCTTCATCGACCATCTCGCCCGCAATGAGCCGCGGATCAAGCATTGCCTCGTCAGGATCCTTGCCGACGCCGATGCTCCGGAGGTGCGGGACCTCGCCGCCGACATCATCGTCAAGATCGGCGGCTCGGCCCGCGACCTGACCGCGCCTGGCTCGACCAACGAGAAGCGCCTGCCGCTCGATTTCGCCAACGACATCTGGTCACAGCTGACCAAAGATATCCCGGGCTGGAAAGGCACCTGGGTGATCATCCTCGACGGTCTCAATGCCGCGAAGATGAGCAAGCCGATCACTGACTTCCTGCTCCAGCTCGCTGAAAATCTGCGAACCGGGCTGGACATGCACCGGCACCGGCTGCTCCTCACCGACTTCGACGAGACGGCGCTGGCCAGCATCGCCTCCCACAGCTCGACCCTCGTTCTCGACGGTCTGTCGGCCCAGCTGATCCGGGCGCAGCTCGAGGCGATGGTGAAGGCGCTCGGCCGCGACGACGCGGCAATCCTCGTCGACACGGTGATGGCCGGCCTTCCCGATCCTTCGGAAGACCTCACCGAGCTCGGCGACCGCTGCATGCGCCTGATCAGCAGCATCGCGGCCTGAGGCATGGCCGCAGCCGATCGCACGACCGAAGAGGTCCTCGCCCGCTTTCGGAGCCTGTCCGAAACGATGGCGCCCGCCGCGCCCGCGGATGAGTCGGCGCGCGCGTCCTATCTCGAGGCCGCCTCGGTGCTGCACCTGTTCCGGCCGGGCGAGCTCCGTCCTGCCTCTTCCCGCGTCGCGGAGGGGGAGGCGGCGCTCCATCTCGGCGCCGCGATCGTCCCGGCGCTCGGCCGGCAGGAGGGAGGGTGGCGCACGCTTCGCCTCGATGACCGCCGGGAGGGCTTGCGCCGGCTGGCCAATCGGACGGCGATGCGGGCGGCGCTCGGCTGCAACCCTCATCGGCCGCGCACCGACGTCCAGCGCCTGTTCGAGCAATGGGTGGAGACGGGCAGGCTCGAGCTCGACCCCTTGGGACTGGCGGAGCTGCGCGCGGCGCGGACTCTCGCCGAATGGGGCCTCTCCGACTTCGAGGGCTTCCCTGCCAAGAGCGAGATCGAGGCGGTATGGCGGCGCAAGTCGAGCGTCGGCGATTTCGAGGAGGTCGCCGAAACCTTCGTCGGCCGCGAGCGCGAGCTCGCCGTGCTGAGCGAGTTCGCGGGGCTGCAGCCGCCGTCGCTGATGGCCAGGGCGCGGGCATTCTTCCTGGGCCAGAGGCGGCCGCCGCTGGTCCTCCACGGCATCGGCGGTGTCGGCAAGACCGCCCTCGTCGGGCGATTCATCCTGAATTATTTCTCGGATCCGGCGCGCGCGCGCTTCCCCTTCCTCTACATCGCGTTCGACGACCGGGCGGTCGATCCGTCCGAACCCGGCACCATCCTCGCCGCCGCCGTTGCCCAGATCCGGCAGCAACTGAGCGTCGACGCCGGCCCGAAAGATCCAGCGATGCGGTCCCTCGAGCGGAGCGAGGCGCGCATCGCTTTCTATTTCGTTCAGAAGGATCGGCTCGCCGGCAGGGCCTCTCAGGACTTTTCGATCGGCGCGCGCGGCACACGGCTTCGAAAGCATGAAGCCGAGATGTTCGAAGCCTTCGCCGATCTTCTTGCCCACTCCTCCCGCCATTTCGGCCAGTCCTGCGGCGAGGAACGTAGCCCTGTCCTGTTCATCCTCGACACGTTCGAGGAAGTCGAAATCCGGCCCGACCGGCACTTGCGCTCGTTCTGGCAGCTGATCGATCTGCTCGGCGAGAGGCTGCCGGAGCTGCGACTTCTGATCGTCAGCCGCACGGCGCCGACCAGCGCCGCGCTCGCCGAGCGAAAGCCGCAGACGCTGAATCTGGGTGACCTCTCCAGAGCGGACGCCCTCGCCCTACTCGCCAGGCTCGGAATCGGGGATCCGGGCGTTGCCGACGCGGTGGCAAGCCGGATCGGCACCAATCCGCTCACCCTCCGACTTGCGGCCCGCGTTCTCCTCGACGATGGGGCCGACGGCCTCGCCGGGTTGAGGACTCATCAATACGGCTTCTTCTCGGTTGGTGAGGAGGTCATTCGCGGTCAGCTCTACCGCCGCATTCTCGGCCACATCCGGGACCCGAGGGTCCGTCAGATCGCCCATCCCGGCATGGTCCTGCGCCGGGTCACGCCCAAGCTGATCCGCGAGGTCCTCGCCCCCGTCTGCGAGCTCGGCAAGATAGGCGTGAAGGAAGCCGAGGACCTGTTCGCCGCGCTCGCGAGGGAACATACCTTGGTCGGCAGGGGCGTCGGCCAGTCGCTGGTCTATCGCAGTGAGGTGCGGCAGCCGATGCTTCGGCTGCTCGCCGCCGACAAGCCGCAACAGGTTGCCGAGCTTCATCGCCGGGGCGCTGATTTCCATGGCCGCTCCAGCGATGAGATCAGCCGCGCCGAGGAGATTTACCATCTGCTCATGCTGCCGGACCTTCCGCGTAAGTATCTCGAAAGTCGATGGACGCCGTCGCTCGAGCGATATCTGGCGCCGTCGCTCGAAGAACTCCCGTCCGAGGGGCTGATCTGGCTGGCCTCGATGACCCGAATCGAGCTTCCGCCCGAGCTGCTTGCGCAGGCGGACCACGCCGAAGCCGAGCGCTTCATCGGCCGCGAAGCGGCGGCCGCGCTCCGCCATGGCGCCTATCAGGAGGCGCTGTCGCTGCTCCACCGCAGCGAAGCCGCGCCGGACAGCCCGCTCTCCGCGCTCCGGGTGCGCGTCCTTATACTGCTCGGACAGCTTGACGAGGCCGCTTGGACGCTCACCGAGGCCATTACCCATTTCCCGCCGTTCGGCACCCCGTCCCGGCTGGCCGAGCTGCACTGGCTCCACGCGCAGCTCGCTTCGCAACGCGGCGACGACGCGTCCGCTTCGGCCGCCCTGCATCGGCTCCTCCCGATAGTGCGCAAGCTCGCCTCCCCTCTCGCTCTCGTTCAGGTGCTCACTCGGATGATCCAGCTCGACGGTGACGGGGCGGCCGGCCTCAAGCCGGAGCTGCAGGAGGCCTTGCTCGCGCTCGACAGCGCGGAGCGGGACCGCGAACGGGCGATGCTGCGCCTCGCGCTGGTCGTGCTCGGCCCGGAATTTCCCGAATGCTGGCGCCGGATCGTCCCCGACGTCGGCTACGAGGTCGTCTCCGCGGTCGATTCGCTGTCCGACGCGGATCTTGCCGCGGTCGGCGAACGCATCGTTCGGGCCGTCGCCGAGGCGCCCGGCGACGGCGCCGCGCGACTGGTCATGCTCAACCCGAGGGAGTTGCCCGCCGCGGCTTACTCCGTGCTTCTGAAGATGCTCGGTTCGGAAGCGACCCGGTCGGCGGCGGTCAAGGGGCTGTGGGAATTGTTTCGCGCTGAAGGGGGCGGCCTTTCGGGCATCGGCCTGGCCGGGCTCGACGGCGGGAGAGCTCAGTGGGAGCTGGAGGAAGCGGCGGCGCTGGCATGACTTATCTCGACGACGAAGAGCGCAAGACCCTGTTTGCGGCTGTCATGGACCTGGTCAGTTACGACTATGCCGCCGGCCGGCCGGCTCCGATGAGTCGCCTGCCTGGCCGGATTCGTATGGTGATGCCGCAATCCCCCCTCCCGGCCGTCCAGCTCGACCTCGATCTCGCCTTTCTGGCCGGGATCGAGCGGCTGGAGGACGGCAAGGTGCCGCTCACTATCTATTTGCGCTCCATACTCGACCTTTTCGGGGCCGTGAATCCGGAGGCGGCCGCGACCATCCGCTTCTTCCTTTCGAATATCGAGGCCTCCTCCGTAGGCGCGCCCGATGTGCGGCAACCGACCGAAGAAGAGGTCAAGGAAGCCGTCGTCCACCAGAACGACATGCTCCCGCTGGCTTTTGCGAGGCTCGCGCTGTCCGTATCGGCCGCCGTCGCCAAGCTCGAGGTGGCGCGGATCGAAAATGGCGCGCTCGTGATGACCGCACAGGGCAAGGCCATCTATCTCGGCACCGGCTGGTTGGTCGGGAAGGGCGTGCTGCTCACCAACTATCATGTCTTCAACGCCCGGCTGAAAGGCGAGCCGCCCGCCGCTCCAGCCGATTTCGAAGCGCAGGCCCTCGGAGCGACTGTTCGCTTCGGTTACGAGGAGGAGGACGTCGCCGGGGATCTCGCGCCGCCGGTCGAGCTGCTCGCCGCCGATGCCGGTCTCGATTATGCGCTGCTCCGTGTCGACAGCGGCGACCGCGACCCGATCCCGGTGACGCTCGACCTCCCGACCGCGGCGCCGGGGCACGTCGCGGCGGCGGTCAATATCGTCCAGCATCCCGGCGGACAGCCGCTCCGCCTGGGCATTCGTAACAATTTGATCGGTGGAGTCACCAATACCGACCTGCGCTATTTCACCGACACCGAGGGCGGTTCGTCTGGCTCCCCGGTGCTTTCCGACGAGTGGCGCGCGGTCGCCCTCCACCGGGGCACGAGCCTCGCCGCCGGAGTCAAGTTCCAAGGCAGGGACGCGGTCTATATCAACGTCGGCACCCGGATGTCGGCCATCGCGGCCCACCTGAAGGCGAACCATGCAGCGGTGGCGGGAGAACTGGCGCTGTCATGACCGGCTAAATCCACGCACCGTATAGCGAACCCTGTGTGCCCCCAGGCCCTCGAGGATGTAGGCCTTGGCGCGAACTTCCTCATGCTGCGCGGTTTTCAGTTGGCTGGGACTATCGGATACGGCTCTTAGTCTAGTTTGACGGGCGCTCCAGCTGCTTCAACCGACCAGTTGCAGGCACCCACACGGATCTGGAAATCGCGACAGAGAAGGCAGAGGGCAGCTGGCTTTCCACCGTGTCGAAAGCCACCGCTGCGGCTGCAACTACCTCTTCGATGGCCCGCTCGGCCAAGCAAAACGGCGTTAGCCGAAGCGTCCGCCCGGCCCTCCGCCGGCCGGGAAGCGTGGCGCGATTTGAAGGGAGCGCGGGCCTCAGCCGCCGTCGGAGACGTCGTGGGTGAGGCGCCCGACCAGGATCAGCGGTTGCCTCGCGTCGCCGATCGCTCCGAACACCTTGAGCTCGATCTCGATGCAGGCGGCGCCCGCGGTCGTCGGCTGGTTGGTCTTGCGCCAGTCGTCCACCACGGTGGCGAAGGGCGTGATGAAGTCGGGCTTCACATCGCGGCTCACCACCGACGGCGACGGCGTCAGCAGGTTGACCGGCAGCCGCACGCGCGGGATCGCCGGTTCGCCGGCGACGAGCTCGTAGCTGTAGAGCCCCTGCATCGAGACCTCGGCCTCGGTCGCCCCCTTGCCGCCGCCATAGAGGTCCGCGAAGAACAGGGTGAGCAACGGATCCAGGCCGCCGGTCGCTCCGGGCATCGAGTCGAGCGAGAAGCTGTCATAAGCCAGGCGCGGCACGATCGGACTGGCGAAGCGCACTTCCGGAGTCTGGAACAGGAAGGCGTCATTGGTGCTGATCGTGTCCAGATCGCCGATCGGGAACAGCGCCAGGTTGCGCTGGACGAACACCGACGCCCAGCCGCTCTGCAGCGCCAGCACGTCGAGCGGCGCCATCGCGATCCGGCGGCCGGCGATGCCGAGCGCTTCGTGCTCGGTGAGATAGTCGGTCTGGCCGTCGACCTGCCGGGCGTACAGATAGGCGATCTCCACTCCGGCCGGCAGCTCGTCCCGAGGGACGGCCTGCGCCGTGTAGAGATCGGGCTCGATTCCGATCACCATTGCCGGCAGGGTGATGCCGCCGCCGGAGATGGTGTCCGTCGCCGGATTCCAGCTCGCCGGCGCCTCATTGATCGTGATGTCGACGATATTGGTCCGGGCATAGCCCTCGTCGGTGGCGTCGAGGGTCGAGAGGAACCCGACGATGACGCGCTCCGGTGCAGCGCCCGCCACCATCGCCATCGGCTTCAGGCTCGCCGCATAGGCGGCGGCGACGTTTGTGGTCTCGGTGGCGAAGGCGGTGACCGCCTTTTGGGCTCGGGCGAGAGTCGCCGGGTCCGGCGCCTTGCCGTCGATCTGGACGAGGAATTCGTTCATGTCGCGCAGGATCGCGGGATAATCGGTGACGAACTGGGCAAGCGCGGTGAGCAAATCGGGGCCGACCGCCGCTCTTGCTGCCGCGCTCCGGCTCGAGTCGGCCGGCCGGTTGAATTCGATCGTGCAGGTGACCGCGTCGGACGCGGCCTGCTGGTAGAGATATTCGAACGCATAGCCCCATTGGTTGAGCGCGTCCGGATCGGTCACCGGCGGAGTCGCCGGATTGACCTGCCCGGCGCTCTGGCCGGAGACGGTGGGCGGAGTCGGCAGGTTGCGGTTGACGACCGGGATATTCGCCGTCCCGTCCCCGAGCGAATAAGGGAAGGGACCGTTGACGAAGGCGAGCCAGCGCGATTCCACATAGCCGTCGATTCCGGGCACATGGCGCCGATCGAACTCGAGATGGCTGATCTGCAGGCCGAGCGTGAGCGGGACATAGGCCTGGTCGACGACGTTCTTCGTGGTGAAGACGAAGGCGAGCCGCGGATCGAGCGAAGCCTCGCCCTGAGGCACCGGGCCGAGCGGAATGCGCGTGGCCGAAAGCGTGAAATTCTGGTTGTTGGGCTGCCCGGAAACCGTCCCTTCGGGCTGGCCGTAGAGATTGGGCGGCCCCGCGGGATCGTTTCCGGAGCCGCCGCTGACGTCCGACAGGCCGAACACGACCGCGGCGCCGGCGCGATAGGCGGCGCCGAGCTGGTTGAGCAGCTGCTGGCGCAGCTTCTCCGCCGCCGCGCCCTGCGTCGAAGCATCGGTCTCGCTGGTCGAAAGCACCGGCAGGGCGGTTCCGCCGATCGAATCGGCAAGCGACTCCTTGGCGGCCAGCACCGCGCCCAGCATGCCGTCCTTGAGCGGATCCGCGACGCCGTCGATCCGGTCGAGGATGAAGGCGTGGGGGGCGTAGTCGGCGGACAGGAACTGGTCGATCGCATCGAGCGTCGACTGGAACCACTGGTTGAGGTCCACGCCGTCGAGGTGCAGCGTCTCGCTGTCGCCCGTCTCGTAGCCGACGATCGTCACCTGGCCGCTTTGCAGCGCCTTGGCGACCGGCTTGGGCGCATAATAGCTGGGTTTGGTGCCGAGCTCGAAATAGATTCCCTGTCCCGCTTTCTTGCCGAACCGGACCGCCCAGAGCTGCTGGGCGCCGCCCGCCGCGTCCTCGCCGTCGCGCGAGAGGCCCTCGCCGACCTTCAAAGACCAGTCGGCGGTGTCGAAAATCTCCTCGAACGCGGCGCTGAACGCCGTATAGGCGATTCCGGCGTCGGTGTCGGCGTGCGGCAGGACGGCGCCGGACACGCTGAGCCCGTCCTCGAGCGCCGCCACCGCCGGCTCGACCAGCAGCGGATTGCGCGCGAGCGTCAGCGCCACGTCCATCTCGATGATGTTGCCCGCCTTGATCGCGGCGACGTCCACCGGCAGCGCCAGCGTCGCCGCCGGCGGGGTGCCGGTCTGCCCGCCGGCCACCGCGGTCAGATAGAGGATGCAGGCCCGCACGTAGTTGCGGATGACGTCCGCCTGCGCGTCGCTGAGCGCCGTCTCGGAATCCGCCATCAGCGAATTGGAGACGGTCATGGTCACGGCGTTACCCGTGACCCCGGGCACCGGCACGGCGACGTTGGTCGAATAATCCTGGTGGAGCTGGTAATAGAGCCGGGTGTAGAGCTTGAGGTCCTGCTGGGCCTGGGCCGCCCCTCCCTCCCCGGCATAGGCGACGGTATTGAGCTCAAAGGCGAGGTCCAGCGCGTTGCCGCCGTTCGAGCCATAAGTGTAGCTCGCCTTGGTGTTGGTCCATCCGCCGAGCCCGATCAGCTGGTCGCGATACAGCATCGCGACCGCCGAGCCGTTGAGCGCTCCGGCATAGCTCGTCGAAGGCTCCTCGAACGGGGTCACGATGGTGTTGCCGAAGATGTCGCGCCACTGCAGCGCCACCTGGGCGACGGTGCCCACGCCGAGATAGGGGTTGCCGGCCTTGCTCGGGAGATCGGGATTGGCCGGATCCGGCGCGGCATTGACGAGGGCGAAATCGCTTCCGAGCCCGATCGACTGGCGATAGTCGAGATCGGCCTCGGCCACCGCCGCCAGCCGGGCGCTTCGCGCATCGGCGGCGCGGGCATGGCTGTGGAACGCCTCGGGCTCGCCGTCGGAATGGTCCTGCGGGCCGAACGGAAGGCCGAGCGGGCTCTGCTTGTAGAAGACGTTCGCCGCAAGCCCCGCCGCGAGCGACGTGTAGAGCTGGTAGACGGTGTCCCGGGCGAAGCCTGGGTCGTCCGGATTGTCCGGCGGCAAGCCGTAATTGGCCCGGCTCAGCGAGACGCCGAAATTCTGCGGCGGCAGCTGGTCGCGCAGGTCGAAGATCTCCGGGTCGAGCTGGAGCACGGCGTTAGCCGGGAAGATCCCCGCGATGCCCGCGGCGCCGCGCGCCAGCAGGTCGAGGGTCAGGCCGTAATAGGCCGCCATGCTGTTGAAGCTCGCTCCCGGCGCGGCCGCCGGATCGACCTTGTAGGTCACGGCGGGGATGTAGAGCACCGCCGCCAGCGCCACCGTCACGCCGGGGTTGTAATTGGCGATGTCCTGACCGCTGATCGGCGATACGGCGCCCGCGGAGAAAAGCGCGGCGAGCCTGTTGAGCGTCGCGCCGGCATCGATGTTGGAGTTGCCGTCGCGCACCATGTCCGCATTGGTGAGCTGGCGCACCGCGCCCACGATCGGGATTTGCGCGCCCGTGGCCAAGGCCGCGTCGCCGTTCGCTTCGGCGATCTGGCCCGCGCCCGGGCCGTAGACGGCGGACAGGCTGTTCAGCGAATCCTGCGCGGTCACCGGCGCCATCGGGCCGGTCGACGAGAGCGACAGCGTCTGTACGGCGTCGCTTTGCGGATCGAGGGAATCGGTGGTGACGAACGAGGTCACGAAATCGGGAACCGTTTCCCCGAACGAGGCTGCGCCCGATGCGGCGAAGGTCACGACGACCGTCACCGTGCCCGAGCCCGAGGAATCGAAGACCGCGGCCGGCAGCCCGGCGCCGGATTCCACGTCTTCATAATAGAGATAATAGCCCCCGCTGCGGACCGTGCTGAGCTCCCACAACAGCCTGATGAACTGAGCGGGCGAGTTGGCGATGCCGCGCGGCGGCGCGCCCTCGGCCAGCGCCAGAGCGCGGATCGCGTCGGGGGGGTTGGTCTCGGTCGAAAGGTTGGTCTGGGTGATGAAGGCGAGGAAATCGGCGTCCGCCGGGGTGACCAGCATCGGCGTGCCCGGCCCCGACTGGTTGTAGAGCAGGAACACCGCCGAGGCGATGCCCTCGCCCAGCTCGTCCATGGCCGCAAGCATGCGCTCCAGCCGGACCGCGTCCGCGGAATTGGGGCCGACCAGCTCATAGACGAACGGGAGCGACGGTGCCGAGGCTGGGCCGCTCGGCAGGTCGCCGGCGCCGGTCCCCTGCTGGGCGAGCTGCTGCGCGTCCGGCAGCCGCTTGATCTCGACATCGATGCTCGTGCACCATGCCCACCGCTCGAGGTCGGTGTAGCTGGTCTGGCCGGTGGCCGGGTTGGTGTGGCCGACCTGGGGCTGGAACTGCGGCAGCAGCCGGTAGGTGCCGGCGATGGTCGGGACGACCGCCTGGATCGACTGCTCGCGCGCCGCAACCAGGTTGGTCTGCGCGGGCGGAAGCGCCCACAAGGTCGGCTGGACCTGCGCTCCGGGCGCGTCGCCGCCGGTCGCCGCGCCGGTGCGGTCGGTGAGCGCCTCCAGGCTGGCCACCGATGCGCTCGACCAGAGCGCATAGCCGGCCGCGGTGAAGGCCTTGGCCTGGCGCTCGGCCAGCGGCAGCGCGAGGAAGCTCGGGGTCGGGACGAAATTGCCCGGCGTCCGAACCCAGGCGACGACCGTCTGCAGCGCGGCATAGGCCTTGCTCAGGTCGACCCCCATCGTCGTGCCGGAGCCGTTGTCGAACAGGATGAAGTCGAGCTTCACGCCGTGGCTGCTGTCGGCCCGGCTCAAGGTGACGCCATAGCCGTTCGCCGCCGCCGGCACCGGGAATTGCTGCCCGGTCAGCTGGTAGACGCCGTAGGCCGACTGGTCCGTGGGATAGAGGAAGGCGCTGGACAGCGTCAGGCCGGTTTGGGACGGCAGCCGCAGGCCGTAGACGAGGAAGCGCGACACCATGCCCGCCGTCTGTCCCACCTGCCCGGTCGCGGCGATCGACTCCCATAGCGGGCCGACCGCCAGCGCCTCGAGGTTGGCGACGTTGAGCAGCCCGCCCTCCGCCTCGGGCGCGAACAGCCCGGCGATGGTCCTGTTGGCGCCGGCGACCGCGGTCGCATTGGTCTGGAACAGAGCGGCGACGATGGCGAGCGTGTCGGTCGACGCGCCGCTGTCGCCCGCGCTGGTGTAGGCGATCGGCGGGATCGTCATCGGCAGCGTCGGCGTGAGAAGGCCCTGCGTCGTATAGAGGACGCTCTGCGAAGCCAGCGCCTCGATCGTGATCGGCCCGAGCTGAGCGGCGATATCGTCGAAGCTGTCGCCCTGCCGAGTGACGATCGGCTGCTGCTGGCCTTCGCTGTCGACCAGCGTCAGCGTCACGCCGCCCTGCAGCATGTGCCGGGGGGCGTTGGCGACGATCAGCTGGCTCGGCGTGGTCGTCCAGCGCGCCGGACTTCCCGGATCGGAATAGCGCGCGGCGACGGCCGCGAGCGTATCGCCCGCCTGGGTCAGATAGTCGAGCCCCGGGATGGTCAGCCCCAGCTTGGCGCCGAGGGGATGGTCGACGTTCGGCTTGGCGATGTCCGCGACCGTCAGCGCATTGCCGGCGACGGCGTTGAGCTCGGTGAGGATCGAATCGATGCTGGTGGCGCTCGTCAACGGATAGGCATAGCTCTTGAGCGCGTCGGCGCCGGCCTGCAGCAGTTGGCGGGCGATGAGGGTGAAGGTGTCGACGAAGACGAGGGCGGCCATCGATTCCGCCGTCTCCTCAAGTGTCGCGGCGACCCGCTGCTCCTGGTTCTGCGCGTCGATCTGCGCGGCGACCTGCTCGAACAGCGCGCTGACCGCCGCCGCATAAGCGGGAGTGGCCGTCGCATAGCTTTCGTACTGGATCGTGGAGGGATTGGCGCCGCCCTTCGCATCGGGCGTTGCCAGCGAGAGTCCGTCGAACACCGGGAACAGCACCGAGCCGGCTTCGAGCTTGGCCTTGAGGCCGCTCGACTCGGCGGTGGCCGGGTCCTCGATGTCGAGCTTGAAGCCGTCCGCCAGGAACTGGAGGAGCTGGGTGATCGACAGCACCGGGTCGGCGGTGTCGGCGAGGCGCGCGACATAGGCTTCGAGCTGCGCGAGCGTCACCGAGGTCGCCAGCGTCTCGGCGAGATCGACCGTGTCGCCCTGGCCGTTGCCGAGCGTATCGATGATCCACGGGAAATAGGCCCGGGCGAGCAGATCGAACGACGTCGTCCCAGTCGGCTGCGTGCCGGCGGCGGGGTCGGGCGCATCCATCGCGAGCAGGAAGACGAAGGCGCCCTCATCCTGCGACGGGCTGGTCGCGCCTTCCGGCGCCAGCACCGTATATTGCGCCCCGGCGAGCAGACGGAGGGTCGGAACATCGTCGGCGGTGGCCGCCAGCGCCAGCCTGTGCATCGCCCCCGGCGCGAGCCGCTTGGGCCGCGGCTGGAGCGTCCGAGCCAGGCGCATCGCCGCATCGGGGCCGCGCAGGAAGCGCCGCGGCGCGAGCAGCGCCTCGCGCATCTCCTCGCCGTTCGCTTCCCAAGGCGCGATCTGGTTCGAGCCGACGACGAAGGTCGCCGTGACGGTGGCCGCGAAGGACAGGCTGATCGAGATCGAGAACAGGCCGAGGTCGATCTTGACCTTGAGGCTGATCGTGACGCTCGCCGTTGCGACGATCGGGATCTCGCGGAAGCTTTGATAGGTGATCTGCAGCGACACGACGATCCTGACGTTGACCGACGCCGAGATGATCGCGAAGTCGATGCTGCCGTAGAGCAGGCCGATGATGCCGACGGTGCCGGAGACCTTGAAATAATAGTCGCTCAGCGCGCCGCCGCTGGACGCGCGAACCAGGTCGGTGCCGCTGGAATCATAGGGGTGCCACGGCGCGATCACGCCTTCGATGATGCCGAATATGGTCAGCGCGAAGCCGGCCTTGAGCGGCCCTTTCTCGAAATTGTAGCCGAGGCCGAGCTGCAGTCCGAGGCCGAACTCGATCACCGGATCGAACGTGCCGAGGTTGGTCTTCGGCACCTGGGTGGAGGTGGCGTTGGAGAGCTTGCCGAAATAGAAGCCCCCCGAACCGAGGACCGGCACGCCGTAGATGATCGCCGCGATCGAGAAGGAACGCTGGAAGTTCAAATTGTAGGGGAAGCCGATGTCGATGAAGAAGTCGCCGTTGGTGTAGATCTTGATCCCCAGCTGCGGCAGCGTGATCGAAACCGCGCCGAAGTTCAGGTTGCGGATGGCGTCGGGGAAGGTGAACTCGATCTGGTAGACGCCGATATCGTCGGTGATCTTCTTGTACAGGATGTCGATGACGAGGTTGGCGAGGCCGCCCATCTTCTCGCCGGCGAGCGCCAGCCGCAGGCCGTAGAGATTGGGGTCGTTGAACACCAGCATCGCGTCGATCGACCAGCTGTTGCCGACCTTCATCAGGCCGAGATGGCCGGCGATGATCCAGTTGTTGGACTGGTCGTAATAAGGCAGGCCCTTGTCGCCGCCCTGGTTGGCGTTGGGATCGACTGGATTGGCCTTGGTGGTCGTGCTGGGCACGTTCTGCAGCGCGCAGATCACCTCCTTGGTGCTCTGGAAGCTGCTGTAGCCGGTTATGCCGATCCGCTGCCCGAGCACCAGCAGGAACAGCTTGAACCACTCCTCGCCCCGGCCCGGTACCGGCGGCAGGTTCTGGACGTCCTGCCCTTTGGCGGGGTCGAGCAGGTTCTTGAACGCCGGATCGCTGGAGGCCAACGGGCTAGAGCCTTCGATCGCGAGCGTCACCTGGCCGTTGGTGTCGCGGCGGAAGTTGAGCGCGGTGATGTTGATGAAGCCGAGCGCGATCGGGCTCGACAGCTGGTAGCTTGCCGAGAGGCGCTGGCTGAACGACTCCCCGCTCTTGAGCGACACGTTGACGCGCAGACCGTCGAGCGAGACCTGGTTGAGCAGGTCCCAGGGCGAATCGAGCGTGAAATAGGGATTGCCGAGCGTTCGGACGAGCGATTGGATCAACGTGCCGATGCTCCAGCCCTTCAGGCTGAAGGTCACCAGCTCCTTACCGCTTTGCCATTCCGCGCGGAACCCCGCCCACTCGACGAACAGGATGTTGTTCGACCCCGCCGCGGTGGGCCGGAACTCGTAGCCGAGGGTGAGCTTGAGATTGATCGCCGAATAGACCCAGGTGCCCTGGGCGAAACCGGAGAATTGCTGCTTCGCGGGCAGGTTGCCGTCGTAGCTCACGCCCAGCTTCGCCGGATCGATGCCGACGATCTGGTCTCCGAAGGTGAACGTCCACCTGAACGCGGTGGTGATGTCGTAGCTGCTCTGAAGCGCGCCGGTCTCCGCCGGAATCACGGCGTCGAGGCCGAAGGCGGTGACGGTCAGATCGCCGGGCAGGAAGTCCGGGAAGCCGTAGGAATCGCCCGGACTGAAGAACTGGTTGATCAGGGCGGAGACTTCGAGCGGCTGAGCCAGAGCTGTGCTGAGGTTCCAGCGCTTGGGCGAGACGAACCCGTCATAGGCGACGTGGACGCTCGCCTGCAGCGGCCCCACCTGCAGGAAGCCGCCGATCGACGCCTGCCATTGAGTCTCCGATCGAGCCTGCGCGGCGAGGGCGAGGGATTGCGTGGCGAGCGCGGCCGATGGCGGCCCGGGCGCAAGATAGGTGGTCGCATTGCCGCCGCCCGGGGTCTGGGTCGGCGTCTTCGCCGCGACGCTGACCGTGCCGTCGCGCACCGCCAGGATCGGATCGTCGCCGATCTTCAGCAGGTTGAGCTCGAGGCTGAAGCCCGCATCGAATTTGAAGCTCTGTGCGCCGTAATCGAGGCTGAGCGCGATGTCCGACAGCTCGAAATCGCCGGTGGTGGCCGCGTCGAGCACGACCGCGCCGCCGGACAGCGTGCTCAGGAAGTCGCTGAGCTTGGCAGTGCCCGCGAAGGAGGCGAAGAACTGCTTGGAGGAGGTGAACTGGACCTCGAAGATTCCGTCGCCCTCGCCGCCGGGTCCTTTGAAGACGCTTGGCGCGAGGGTGAACTGGGTCGCGAAGTTGAAATTCTGCTGCCGGCGCTGGCTGTCGAACGGGTTGAGGACGGTCCAGGTGAGGCTGAACGACTTGATCGTGAAGTCGAGCGCGCCGGTCGGATCGGGAAGGATCGTCCAGCTGGTGTTGGGGGAGCTGCCGATCTCGACCGAGGCCGAGCTGACGCTCGGCGTCGATCCGAGGCCCCCCGCGAGAGTGAATCCCCTCAGCGCCACGAAGGCGAGGAATTGCTGGAGAACGTCCGGCGTCGCGGCGAAATAGCTGCCGCCGCCGCCGATCAGATTGATGATCGAGGAGGGAGTCAGCGGCGGCCCGTCGCCGGTCGCGGAAAGCGCGATGTCGTAGGTCCCCTCCAGACCGGGCACGATCTCCACGTTGAGAATATAGGACGCCGGCCCGCCGCTTTGCGACAGGTTGATACCCGACGCGATGGCGAACGTCGGCATCTGGTCTCCGGCGATCGGATCCTCGGCTTCGAGCAGGATCAGCGAGCCGTCGCCGGGATCGGCGCCGCCGTCGGGCGGCGGTATGGTGATCGCGATGCTGGGATCGCTGACGGTCAGGTAGAGCAGCTTGAAGGCGCCGTTCTGGATCGAGGCCCTCAACGTTCCCGGCGGGAACAGGACCGTGTCCCCGTCGAACACGCCCATGTCGAGCGGGCCGCTCAGCAGCAGGTTGGCGGAAGGGGCGGTCAGTCCGCCGAAGAGCGCGAGATAGGGCTGGGCGACAGCGGGAAAGGGCACGCTCGCCGAGAAGTTCTGGACCGCCCCGCCCGACACTTTTCGGCCGGTCGGATCGCCGGCGGGATAGGTCCCGGTCGCGGTCGAGAAGACGAAGTCGACATCGATCAGAGTGGTGAACTGGTCGAACGGAAACGCCCCCATGAAGGCGAAGGAATCCGTCCACGTCCAGCCGCTGGGACTGGTCTCGATCTGAACGACCAGGCTGCCGTCGGCCTGGGTGAAGACGAGGGTGGCCTGGGACGCGAGCGGCGCCGAGGCGCCGACGAACGGGATGGTGGCCGAGGTGACGGTGAAGGCATTATCCTCAACCGGTCCGACGTTGCCCTTTGTCGCGAGCACCGTGAAATCCTGCGCCGATTTGGCGAAGAAGGCCTGGGCGAGCCAGGCGTCATATTCCGCCGGAACCTTGACGGCGGGATCGTTGAGGCCGCTGGTGAGGAAGGCGGAGTCGAGGACGAAGGCAGTATCCCCGGCGGCGGCTTCGACGGCGGCGCGCAGATTGTCGATGGCGCTCATGGATCGGCCCTAAACATCGGCGACGACGCCGAAATGATCGCTGGTATTCTTGATCCGGCGGTAATTGGCCCAGCTAACCAGGTTGGTCGCCGAGCCGATGCCGACATAGTTCGGGGCGCCGGGCGCGGGCGGCCAGGCGCCGCCGGGCGCCCCGAACTGGTGCGCCATCGCGATCGTCCCGACCGGCGGATTGTCCGCCGGCATCGCGACGGCGTTCATCGGCGTGCCGACCACGGTGTTCATGATGGTGGTGTTGTAATTGTAGGGCGCGCCCTGGTGCGGCCAGACCAGGATGTTGTCGATCGCGTAGAAGGGGGTCGCCACGAAGTTCGACCCGACATAGCCATAGCCGGGATAGGCGCTGGGCGCGGCGGAAGCCGGATCGGACCACAGGAATTTTGACATGGCTGTCTTGCTCGAGCCGCGTATGTGGGTCGAGAAATAGCCGATATACTGGTCCACATTGACCGGCACTCCGACCGCGGTGGGGGCGATGAGCAGAGTGTAGCCGGCACCGGTCAGCGGGGCGTAGGCGCCGGAGGGGGCGCCGGTCGCGGCGAGCAGGTTGCGGTTGAAGTCACCGCCGATCACCCGCGTTTCGTTCGCACCGAGTGGACCGACGATCTCCTGGATCGTCGCGAGCAGCAGCATGTAGTTGGTCGCGGCGACGCCGTTCGGCGGCGAGTGGATCCCGAACAGGGTCAGATCTCGCTGAAGGGCAAAGCCCGGCCCCGGCCCGGTTTCGGTGAATGTCGCCATGAACGGCTCGCGCAGGCCGGCGAAGGCGACGGGCGCGCCCATCGTGTCGTCGAAGTAGATTCGGGCGGCGACGACATTCTCGTTGAGGCCCGCATTGTGCTGCGCCGCCGCCGGAATGGCGCGGGGGACGGTGGGCGCCACCGCCGGCGGCGGCAGCGGCGGCACCAGCATGCTGTGGATGTTGACCTGGCCGACCATGGCCGGGACCGGATAAGGTGCGGGCGCCAGGCCCGTGGCGGGATCCTGGGAGGTGCCGGCATAGCCGCCGGCGGTCCAGATATTGGGGCCGGTGAAGAAGCGAAAGGTGGTGCCCGCAGTGTTCTGGCGGCGGTAGAGGATGCCGACGGTCTCGCTGACGCCGCCGACTCCGGTGTAGAGCGGCGGCACAAGGTTCCACCCGCCCGGAAACAAGCCGGACGCGTTGAGCTGGAACTGGATGTTGGCCATCGCTTCCATGCCGCCGGTCTGCGTTGCCAGCGCATTCGGATGATTGTCGCCCGAGCTCACCTCGATCACGACAATGATGTCGGGGTTGGCGGCGTTCAGGACCGCCTGGATGATAACGCGCCGTTGCGCGGCCGCCTGCGCGTCGGTCAGGCCGCCATGTCCCCTGCGCCGAACGTTGGAAGGCGAGAAGATCTTGTTGAGCCCGAAATTCTCGATGTTCCAGAACAGCACGCGGGTCATGATGCCGGCGCTCCCGGCTGCTCGGCGACGGGCGCGAAGGCCAGTGACTGCCCGCAGCCGGGATTGTCGTCCGCGACATAGGCCGCGTACCAGCCCAGGCTGCCGCTGCTGTTCGGATCGCCGAACAGGAAGAACTGGATGTTCGCCGACGGCGGCAGCTTGACGATTCCGAAGATCTTGATCCCGATATCGTCGATCCGAAGGCAATAGAAAAAGTCCTGATCCTCGGCGGCGACCGTTCGGCCGGCGGCGGTCGGCACCGGCTGGCGCAGGATCGAGACCGCGCCGACCGCCACCTTGATCACCCCCTGGAGGCTGAACAGGCTCGCGCCCGGAGCCGCGCCGGGCAGGCTGATGCCGATGAACACCGCATGCTCGGTGTCGGTGCCGGTGGTGACCGGGGACCAGGCGGCCAGAAGCTGCGACTGGAAGCCCATTCCGGACGCCAGCGCGCCGGGGCCGCCCAGCGTGATGTCGTAGACGACGCCGTACCAGGGCCCGTCGAGCTCGGCGAGGTTGAGCTGCGAGGTCACCGGCAGGAATCCGAAATCGGCCGGCTTCTGGTCTCCCGACGCGTTGACGAAGCTCTTCAGCTGCAACGCGAAGCCTCGGAACAGGCTTTCGTCGCGGCTGGTCGAGGCGTTGAGATCCCAGGCCAGATTGCCGGTGTCGACCGCGAACCTTTTGGCGCTGGGCGTCGCCGCCGGATAGGTCATGCCGATGGCGAGGCCGGAGAAGGCCAGCCCGGCCCCGAGCGCCGCCTCCGGCGTTCCGTCGCCGCTGCCGAACGACAGAAGGTCGAGCGTCTCGCCGGCCGTGCTGTCGAGCGCGGTGAAGTCGAAGGCGCCCCAGATCAGGAAGCTGCTGGCGACCGTCGCGCCATTGTCCCGCGTGGCCAGCGTGTTGAACTGCACCCGGTTGAACGCCACCGCCGGCAGGACGTTGGACGGACTGATCAGGACGTTGGGGTCGTTCTGCTCGAACACATAGGATGCGCGTCCGCCCTGCTCGACATAGCTGCCGTCGAGCACGACGCCGGGGAAGGGCTGCGGCCGGCCGCTGTTGTAGAGCTTGGTGACGGGCGCTCCGAACAGGGTCCGGACGGAGAGCTGGATGTGGCTCTCGAAGCGGACGAGGTTGGCGTGCTCGAACAGCGACTGGAGCTGGAGCACGGTGAAATCGAACGCGCCGGTCATCGCCACCGGCACCGGCGTATCCGGAGGGGCGCCGGTCGCGATGCTCGACCCATAGAGCTGATCTTCATAGTCTATCAGGCCGAACAGGCTGGAATTGCCGTCCGCCATCGATATCCGGCCGCTCGCCTTGTCCACCTGGACCCGGCTGACGGTGAAGCCGAAATGATGGGCGGCGAAGCGCGTGAAGTCGATTCCCGCGGCGAGCCCGGCGATCTCCGGCGGCAGGTCCTTGGCGCTGAGGTCGGCGGCGAGCACGATCACGCCTGTCCAGTCGGGATCGAGCGCGATCCGCGCGAAATTCTCGTAGAAAGCGCTCGACGGGCCCTTCGACCGGGCGATCGCGTCGGCGATATAGTCCTGCAGCCATTGCGACAGACCGGTGAACGAGAGCGCGGTCGTCTCGGGCGGAGTGCCGGGCAGCAGCGAGAAGTCCCGGGCGGCCGTCCAGCGGTTCGGGTTGGTCACCCGATCCTGAAGCGAGCCGGAGCAGAACTTCATGATCAGCACGTTCTTGTAGGCGGTGGCCGATGCGCCGGCCCCGACGCTCGCGGTCATCGTCCAGTCCGACATGTTGACGACGTTGCGGAACGTCGGCTCCGTCGCGGCAGCCGGCTCGGGGTTGCCGAACGGATCGGGGTTCACCGCCACCAGGAAGAGCTGGTTGGTCTGGAGCGCGTCCTGCATCTCCTGGGTCGGGTTGAGGAGCGCGAACGGCAGCGCCGTTCCGGTGCCGTCCAGCGACTGCGCCATGGTCACGCTGAGATAGGCGCCGGTGGCGGGGTCCCGCTGGACGATGAAGCCTTGCGGAGTGGTGCCGTCGGACGCCGCCGGATCCGCCGCCCCGGCCGTGGCGGAAGCGCGCATCGCGCCCGCGCGGGCGGCCCAGGTTTCGGTGGCGTAGCCCGAGATCTTCGTCTTGCGCGTGGCGGCGATGATCTGGCTTTCGAGCTGCACCAGCAGGGCGCCGTCGACCCCCGAAGCCGCGGCCGCCCCGTAGGGGACGAGCGGGAAGGTCTTGTCGGGCCCCTGGGCGAGCGGCAGGTGCGGCGGCGCCGATCCCAGGACGGCGACGGCCTTCGCGTCGGGTGCCGGGTCGTTCGCCAGCGCCCCGTAGAGCGCGCTTCCTTCGGGCTCGGCGGAATAGTCGATCGGGCCCGCGCCGGCGACGAGCGTCGACCACGACGTCAGATAATCGCCGGTCAGCCGGTCGCCGATCGCTCCGCTGTCGGGCTGGTTCAGGTCGACCGTGTCGAACGGGAAGACCGGCGCATAGCCGGGCCGGGAAGGAACGGAACGGAGGAGGTCGTTCTGCGCCGCGGGCAGAGTCGGATCGTAGGTCGTGAAGCCTAGCGACTCGGAGCCGAACAGGCCGCCCATCAGCCGCTGCGGCCGGCCGGCGGCGATCGTCGCGACGCCCAGGCCGTATTGGCCGGCCAGCCCGAGATAGGCGGCCGCGCTGCCCGTCGCCGCCGTCCGGGCGGCGGTGGTGGCCCAGGCGAAGCCGCCGGCGCCGAGCGCCGGCGCGGTGTCGCCGGAGGTTGAGCCGACCGGCGTCAGCACGACTTTCAGGCCGCCTGTCGTGCGATATTCGCTCACCAGCGCGGGCGCGCCGGTGAAGGCGAGCCCGGACCGCAAATAGCCCTGCTCGAGCAGGTCCCCCGAAATGGCCCGGTTGGCCGGATCGGCGAGGTCGAAGGTGCCGGCGACCGCCAGGTTCGCCGGCAGATCGGCGACCGACAGGGCGGCGTAACCGACGGTTTCGACATTCCCCGTCCCCTGGTCGTTGACGATATAGCGGAACCCCTGGCCGAGGCCCTGCGCGACGAAGGCCTGGGCGGTGTCCAGCACGCCGGCGAAGGTCACGCAGCCCGTGTTCGGCCCCGCGAAGGGCACGAAGGCGAAGATCCGGTTGTTGGTCGGGGCGAGGGCGACTCCGAGCGGCTTGCCGTCCTTGTCGCGGAAGCCGACGAACGGCGGCGGACTGAGCGCCGAGGCGGAGAATTGCAGCGCTCCGTTGGCGATGGCGATCCGGGTCTGGTTCAGGATGTAGAAGGTCGCATTGGTGGCGAACGGCAGGTTGAGGTCGCTCGTCGCCTGATAGACGCTGGCGACGAACAGGAACGGCACGCCATATTGGCTGAACTTGCCGAACACGACCGGATCGGCCGACGCCAGCCAGACCACGGCGCGATTGTTGGTCGCCGCCTTGATATAGGCCAGCGCCTTCGACGCGAAGCCGGCGGGGTCGGCATCGAGCCCCGCCGGCCGCCCGGTGCAGAACAGGTAATGGCCGTTGTAGGAAGCGAGCGAGGCTTCGAAGCCGATCGCGGTCGGCGGGGAAGGGCCCGGCGGCAACAGATAGCCGGCCCAGCCCACCGAACCGGCGACCCGGGTTTCGAATACCGAGCTCGTCCCGACCTGTTCGAACTGCGGTCCGGCGAGCGTGCCCATGACGGCTCTACCCGATCGGGAAGATGCCGAGCAGGATGCCGCTGAGTGAATAGAGCCCGCGATCGTCGACGATCTGTCCCGTCGTGATCGTCACCGTATACTGGGTCGAGCCGAGCGCCGCATAGACGACGGTGATGCCGGCCTTCCAGGTCGTCGTGCCGATGGTGATGTCCGCTCCCAGCTGGGCCTGGTTCTGGGCCTGCGACACGACCGGGGTCCAGACCGGGATCCGCCCCTGGTACTGGAACGACAGGTAGGTCGTGTTGTTGGCGTCGCCGCTCGGCGTCGTCACCACGTTGCTGTTCGGGCTGGTCGGCGTGTTGATCGTCGAAAGCGCCTGGAAATCGGCGGATTCGTATGCCTCTTCCATCGGCGGCGCCGAAACGGTCTTCGTGATCGGGAAGATGCCGAGCGTCAGGCCGGCCAGGTTGTAGACGCCGCGGTCGTCGACGATCTGCCCCGAAGTGATCGTCACCGTATATTGGGTCGAGCTGAGCGCCGCATAGACGACGGTGATGCCGGACTTCCAGGTCGTCGAGCCGATGGTGATGTCCGCTCCCAGCTGGGCCTGGTTCTGCGACTGCGAGATATTGGGGGTCCAGACGGGAATGCGGCCCTGATATTGGAAAGTCACCTGAGTGGTGTTGTTCGGATCTCCCGAAGGACTCGTGACGACATTGGTGTTCGGGCTCGTCGGCGTAGTCGTTGAGGCCGGAGCAGAAAACACAATAGTTTCTTCTGCCATTATTCCCTCCACTTGAAAAAGGTAAATAAAACCCCTTCGCAGCCAAGCTGCGCTGAGTCCTTTTCATCATTGATCATGGAAAAGTATCTGAGCAAACTTATAGAGTCAACGAAGGGCTCCGGTCGCAAAGGACCGAAAACGAATGCATCTATTGCCAGCCTTTTTAAGTAGTTCCCGCAGCCGATAGCTGGCGATTGCCGCTAATGCGTCCGATTCGGATCGATTGCACGGCGAGCTTCATTTCAGCTTCGCGAGAGAAAGTGCCGAGGGGTAGCCCGTCGAAGCGGTAGCTCGTGCCGGAATCGACGATCACGCCGTACAGTAGTACGGTATAGAAGCTGCCCATCGGATTGAGCGTGACGCTCAGCCCCTGCTGCAGGGTGATCCCGACGGCGGTGATCGACTGGCTGAGAATGACCTGCTGGGCCGCGACCGACAGCAGCGTCCTCCACAAGGGCGTGCTGTCCTGGAAGTAAAAGGTCACCCAGGTGGTGTCGTTGATGTCGAAGGTCGCTTCGGTCCGCGCGTTGCAGTTCGGCGTCAACTGGGTGTTGACGGTCTGACTGGCGTGAAGGGGCGGTGCGACGGGCAAGATGGCTCGGCTTCTTCCCATGCCTGAAGCAGCAAACAGCATCGCCGGCGTCAGAAACGGCATCGTCGCCAGCGATCTCAGCACGCCGCGCCGAGCGATCATCCATCTGTCCCCCAAACAGGGCGCCCACAAGCATCTACCGGGTTCTTGCGGGCGGGCAAGCCGTTACACGGATATGGCGTCGCGAATCCGGCTCTTTAGCCTCGCCGAGGGGCGGTAGCCCGACCACCGCCAGGCCCGGAAGGTCCGAAACCCTTTCGTCCAGCTCCCGTCTCCGCAGGAGGACCTGCCGGTCGCCGTTGACGGCGGCTCGATCCGCTTCTACCAGCGTTCCACTGTACTAACACGTTGGAACAACGACATGCCATCCGCTCCCCCGGTCACGCCCTCGCGCGATTTGCGCGCCCTGACGGCCGACCTCTGCGCGGCGCTCCTCACGCCGGCCGACGCCGGACAAATGGCTCGCCTCCTCGCCGATCTCTGCACGCCCGCCGAGATCCGGACCCTGGCGGAGCGCTGGCACGTGGCGCGTCTGCTCGACGGCACCAGCCTCTCCTACCGCGATATCCACGACGCCACCGGAGTCAGTCCGACGACCATCGTCCGGGTGGCCCGCTTCCTGCGCCAGGAGCCGCATCGGGGCTATCGTCTCGCCATCGACGCGATCGAGGCCGCCGATGCTGATTGACCAGGGCCGGCTCCATATCGCCGTCCAGAAATCGGGCCGCCTTTCCGAGTCCAGCCGCGGACTGCTCAAGGATTCGGGCCTGAGGATCCAGAACGGACGCAACGCGCTGACGGCAAGGGTCGAGAACTTCCCCGCCGACCTCATGTTCGTCCGCGATGACGACATCCCGACCTTCGTCGCCGACGGCGTCTGCGAATATGGCATCGTCGGCGAGAACGTGCTCCGCGAGTTCGCGCTCGCCGAAGGGCGGCCGCGAGTCGAGACTCTGGCGAAGCTCGGCTTCGGCCGCTGCGCGCTTCGGCTCGCGGCGCCGGAGACCACGCATTACGAAGGCCCGCAGTCGCTCGAGGGGGCGCGGATCGCGACCTCCTATCCGGGGATCGTTCGGGCCTTTCTCGACTCGAACGGAGTTTCGGCTTCGATCGTGAAGATGACGGGGGCGGTCGAGCTGGCGCCGCGGCTCGGCATCGCCGGCTACATTTGCGATCTGGTCTCGACCGGCGCGACCCTCGAGGCGAACGGCCTTCGCCCGCTGGAGACGGTGTTCGACAGCGAGGCCGTGCTGATCCGGACCCTGAAGCCCGTTTCCGAAGCGAAACGGGAGCAGGGCGACCGGCTGCTCAGCCGGATCGAGGGCGTGCTGGCCACGAAGGAATCGAAATATATCATGCTGAACGCGCCGGGCGAGGCGCTTCGCGAGATCGCGGCCATCCTGCCCGGCGCCGGGGCGCCGACGGTCGTCCCGCTGCACGGCCGGCCCGGGCAGTTCGCGGTCCATGCCGTCTGCCAGGAATCGGTCTTCTGGGAGACCCTCCAGAAGCTCAAGGCGGTCGGCGCGTCCGCGATCCTCGTCCTTCCGATCGAAAAGATGATGCTGTGAAGCGGCTGCTCTGGACCGGTCTCGATGCCGCCGAGCGGCGCGAGGCGCTGGCGCGTCCGGCGGGCCGGCGCGATCCGGCCCTGCTCGAAGCCGTCCGCGCGATCGTCGATCGGGTGCGCGCCGGCGGCTGGGACGCGCTCGCCGCCGAAGCCCGGCGCATCGACGGCGAAATTCCCCGCCGCGTGGCGGTCGAGCCGCTCGCCGGCGAGGCGCGCCGCGCCCTCAGGCCCGAGCAGCTGGAAGCGCTCGATCTCGCCGCCCGCAACATCGCCGCCTTCCATTCCGCCAGCCTTCCGGCCGAGCGCGAGGTCGAAACCCTGCCCGGCCTCACCGTCCGCAAGACATGGCGGCCGATCGAGCGGGTCGGCCTCTACGTTCCGGGCGGCGGGACGCCGCTGTTCTCGACCCTGATGATGCTGGCCCTGCCCGCCCGGGCGGCGGGGGTGCGCGACATCGTCGTCGTCACCCCGCCGCGGCCCGAAGGCGGGCTGGCGCCGCTGGTCGCGCTCGCAGCGCAGCTTTGTGGGATCGATTCCGTATGGACCGTCGGCGGCGCCCAGGCGATCGCCGCGCTCGCCTTCGGCGCCGGCGGCATCGCTCGCGTCGACAAGATCTGCGGCCCCGGCAACGCCTGGGTAGCGGAGGCGAAGAGCCATGTCGCATCGCTTCCCGGGGGGCCGGCGGTCGACTTGCCGGCCGGGCCCAGCGAGCTTCTCGTCATCGCCGACGAAAGCGCCGATCCGGCGCTGGTCGCCGCCGATCTGCTCAGCCAGGCCGAGCATGACCGCGATGCCCAGGTGCTCCTGGCCACTCCGTCCGGTTCGCTCGCCGAGGCGGTGCTGGGGGCGCTAGAGGCCCAGCTCGGCGACCTTCCCCGCGGCGATATCGCCCGGGCCTCGCTCGCTCAGGGACTCATCCTGCTCACGGCCGATCTCGACGAGGCTCTGGAGGCGGCCAATCTTTACGCGCCCGAGCATCTCTCGCTGGCCGTCGCCGATCCGGATGCCCTCGTCCCGCGAGTCCGCAATGCCGGCGCCGTGTTCGCCGGGCGGCTCGCCGCGGAGACGTTCGGCGACTATCTCGCCGGGTCGAGCCACGTCCTGCCGACGGACGGGGCCGCCCGGGCGTGGAGCGGCGTCTCCGTCCACACCTTCCTGAAGTCGATGACGGTGCAGTCGGTGACCGCCGCCACCGCTGGACGTATCGCGCCGCCCGCCGCGGTGCTGGCGCGGATGGAAGGACTCGAAGCACATGCCCGCGCCGCCGACGCGCGGGTTCGAGCGCTCATGTCATGACCGGTCTCGCCGCCCGCCTCGCCAGGCCGGAGATCCTGGACCTGCCCCCCTTCGACATCGCCGCTCGGGCGAATGACGACTTCGGCCCGGACGCGATCCGGCTCGACGCCAACGAGAATCCCTTCCCGCCGCTGGCCGAGGGGAGCCTCGCGGCCGGCCTCAACCGCTATCCCGAGCCCCAGCCGACTCGGCTCAAGCGCACCATGGGCGCGCTTTACGGAGTCGAGGCGGAGAACGTCGTGGTCACCCGAGGCGCCGACGACGCGATCGACATCCTCGTCCGCGCCTTCTGCCGGCCGGGCACGGACTCGGTCTCCATCTGCACGCCGACCTTCTCCGCTTACGGCCATTTCGCCGCTCTGCAGGGCGCCCGGCTGGCGGAAGTTCCGCTCGGTCCGGGCTTCGACTTCGATGCCGACGCCTTCCTGCGCGTCGCCTTCGCCGTGCCCAACCTCAAGCTCGCCTTCATCTGCTCGCCGAACAACCCGACCGGCAACCTCGTTCGGACGGAAGACGTCGAGAAGGTCTGCCGGGCGCTGCCCGACACGATCGTCGTGCTCGACGAGGCCTATATCGAGTTCGCCTCGCAGGAGAGCGCCTGCGCCGCGGCCTCGCGGACCGAGAACCTCGTCGTCCTTCGGACCTTGTCCAAGGCCTACGGCCTCGCCGGCGCCCGCGTAGGAGCACTCGTGGGGCACGCCGACACCGTCGCCGTCGCCGCCCGGGCGCTTCCGCCCTATCCGCTTCCAAGCCTCTCGATCGAGGCCGCGACGGCGGCGCTGGCGCCCTCGCGGCGGCCGCTGCACGAGGAGCGGATCGGCCGGATCGTCGCCGAGCGGGAGCGGCTGGCGCCGATCCTCGCCTCCTCCCCCCTCGTTCGCAGCGTTCGCAACGGGGGCGGCAATTTCCTCTTCCTCGAAGTCGAGGATCCCGCTGCCCTCGGCGCCAGGCTGCGCCGCCTCGGCATCCGGGTCCGCTTCCGGCCCAATGCGGCGCCGGGTGGCCTTCGTCTCACGATCGGCGACGAGGCCGAGAACGAGGCCGCGCTCGCCGCGTTCGAGGCTGCCCGAGCCACGTCCGTTCCGCGCCGGGCCTCGGTGGTCCGAGACACCAGGGAGACCCGGATCGCCGCGGCCGTCGATCTCGACCGGGCGGAGCCCCGGCGGGTCGACACCGGCGTCGCCTTCTACGATCATATGCTCGACCAGGTCGCCGCCCATGGCGGCTTCTCGCTCGTCCTCGCCTGCGAGGGGGACCTGGCGATCGACGGCCACCACACCATAGAGGATTGCGCCATCACCTTCGGCTCGGCTTTGTCCAGGGCCCTGGGCGACCGGCGCGGAATCGGCCGCTTCGGTTTCGCCCTGCCAATGGACGAAGCCGAGGCGCAGGTCCTGATCGACCTGTCCGGGCGTCCCTACAGCCGTTTCGAAGGCCGGTTCGAGGCCAGCCATATCGGCGCCTATCCGACCGAGATGACGCGCCACATCTTCCGCTCGCTCGCCGACAGCCTGGGCGCAGCCATCCACGTCAGGGTCGAGGGCGAGAACGACCATCACAAGACCGAAGCCTGTTTCAAGGCCTTCGGCCGGGCCCTGCGCCAGGCGGTCGCGCGCGAGGCCGGCGCTGGCGTCCCCAGCACCAAGGGCGTGCTGTGACCGGCGGAAGCCTCGCCATCGTCGACGTCGGCTGCGGCAATATCGGATCCGTCGCAATCGCCTTCGAGCGGTTCGGCCTGACGCCGCTCGTGACCGCGGATCCGGACGCCATCGCCACAGCCGAAAAGGTCATTCTCCCCGGCGTCGGTGCTGCGGGCCACGCGATGGAGCAGATTCGCGCGCGGGGGCTCGAGCCCGTCCTCCGCGGCCTCGCTCAGCCCGTGCTCGGCATCTGCCTCGGCATGCAGCTGTTGTTCGAGTCGAGCGAGGAGGACGGCGCGAGGTGCCTGGGCCTCCTTCCCGGCCGAGTCCGCCGAATCGAGCCGGCCCCGGGCCGCCCCGTGCCCCACATGGGGTGGAGCCGCCTCGCGGTGGGGGACGGCTCCATCGGCCTTGGCGACGGCGACTATGTCTATTTCGCGCACAGCTTCGCCTGCGACGACGGGGAAGCGGTGCTCGCCCGCGCCGAATACGGCCGGCCCATCCCCGCCGTTGTCCGTTCGGGCAACTTCCTCGGCGCCCAGTTCCACCCGGAGCGGTCGGGCGAGGCCGGCGCCCGCTTCCTGCGCGCCTTCCTCGACTCATGATCCTCTACCCCGCCATGGACCTGATCGGCGGCCGCGCCGTCCGCCTCGAGCAAGGACGGTTCGATCGCGTCACCCGCTACGACGCGGCGCCGCGGGACGCGATCGCCGCTTTCGCCGAGGCCGGGGCAGGGTGGGCTCATATCGTCGATCTCGACGGCGCCCGCGCCGGCGCTCCGGTCCAGCATCGGCTGATCGGCTCGCTCGCCTCCCTTGGTCTGCTGAGGGTGCAGGCCGCGGGCGGCATCCGCACGCGCGACCAGGTCGAGGACCTGCTCGCCGCCGGCGCCGAGCGGGTCGTCGTCGGCAGCCTCGCGGTGCTCGAGCCCGGGCGGGTGCGCGGCTTCCTGGCCGATTTCGGCGCGGAGCGGATCACACTGGCGCTGGACGTCCGGATGGTCGAGGGCGAGCCGATGGTCGCGGTGTCGGGCTGGACCGGCAGCTCCGGACGGAACCTGTGGGACGTGATCGCCGACTTTCCGGGCGCCCGGCACCTGCTGGTTACCGACATAGGCCGCGACGGCATGATGGCCGGCCCCAACCTGCCTCTGCTCCGGCAGATCGTCGAGCGATTGCCGGGACTCGAGGTCCAGGCATCCGGCGGGGTGGCCTCCATCGACGACCTGCGGCGCCTGCCGACCGCCGGAGCGATCGTCGGCCGGGCGCTCTGGGAAGGCCGGATCGACCTTAAGGAGGCGGTCCGTGCCTGCGCGTAGGATCGTCCCCTGCCTCGACGTCAGGGACGGCCGCGTCGTCAAGGGCGTCCAGTTCCGCGACCATCGCGACGCCGGCGACATCATCGAGCAGGCGCTTCGCTACCGCGACGAAGGCGCCGACGAGCTCGTCTTCTACGACATCGGGGCCAGCGCCGAGGGGAGGAGCCTCGATCTCGAATGGGTGCGGCGGATCGCCCGGGTCATCGACATCCCCTTCGCGGTCGCCGGCGGCATCCGGACCCGCGACCAGGCCGCCGCCTGCCTGGACAGCGGCGCCGACAAGGTCTCGATCAACTCCCCGGCGCTCGAGCGGCCGGCGCTGATCGACGAGCTCGCGCGCGCTTACGGCAGCCAGTGCGTCGTCCTCGGCGTCGACAGCTTCGAGGACTCGGGCGAGTATCGGGTGAAGCAATATACCGGCTCGCCCGATGCGCTTCGCGACTCCGGCCGGCCCACCCTCGACTGGGTGCGGGAGGCGGCCGAGCGCGGCGCCGGCGAGATCGTCCTCAACTGCATGCGGCGCGACGGGGTGCGCGCCGGGTTCGACATCGCGCACAGCCAAACGGTCGCCGCGGCGGCGCCGGTTCCCGTCATCGCTTCCGGAGGCGCCGGCGCGCCCGAGCATTTCCGCGACATATTCCAACTCGCCGGCGTCAGCGGAGCGCTCGCAGCGACCGTCTTCCACGACCGCCTGATTTCCATCCCCGACTTGAAGGAGTTTCTCGCGCGATGCGGGATCGAGATGCGCCGCTGACCCCCTCCGACATCGGTTCCCTGGCCTGGGACAAGATGGGCGGCCTGCTGCCCGCGGCGGTTCAGGACCGGCGGACGGGACGGCTTCTGATGCTCGGCTATATGAGCCGCGAGGCGCTCGCGGCGACGCTCTCGACCGGCCTTGCGACCTTCCACAGCCGCTCGAAGGGACGGATCTGGCAGAAGGGTGAAACCAGCGGCAACCGGCTCGCCGTCCTTTCGGTCCATGAAGATTGCGACGGCGATGCCCTGCTCGTGCGGGTCGATCCCGCCGGCCCAGTCTGCCATCTCGGCACCGACTCCTGCTTCGGCGGCGAGGGCGCCGAGGGGCCGGCCTGGCTCGCCGAGCTTTCCCGGATCGTCGCGGAGCGCGCCCGGTCCGGGGGCGAAGGCAGCTATACCGCGCGACTCCTGGCCGAAGGCCCGCAGCGGATCGCTCAGAAGGTCGGCGAGGAAGGCGTGGAGGTCGCGCTCGCCGCGGTCACCCGCGACGCCGCCGGCTGTGTGGAAGAAGTCGCCGACCTCGTCTTCCACCTCGCCGTCCTGATGCACTCGCGCGGCTTCGGCTGGGCCGACGTCGTCGCGGAACTGCGGCGTCGGCGCTAATTCCGGGCGCCGCTCAGGTGCCCGACCGCTTCCTCGAGCAACGGCGCGCTCGCGGCGGCGACGATCCGGCCCGAACCGAGTTCCGGACCGCCCTCCCAGTTCGAGACGGCGCCGCCGGCGGCCCGGACGAGCGGCACGATCGCATTATAGTCGTGCGGCTTCAGCCCCGATTCGACGACGAGATCGAGCCCACCCGCGGCGACCTGGGCATAGCCGTAGGCATCGAGGCCGTAGCGGGTCAGCCTCGCCGCGCGCCTGAGCCGCCCGAAAGCCTCGGCCTCCGCGCCTTCGAACAGGAAGGGGTCCGTGGTCGAAAGCCGCGCCGCGCCGAGGCTTCGGCACGCGCTGGTGCGGATCGTCCGCTCGCCTCCCGCGCCGACGACCACGGCCTTGTCTTCATAGCCGATATACAGTTCGTCGAGCCGCGGCACGTCGACGAGCCCGAGGATCGGGCCGCGGCCGTCCAGCAACGCGATCAGGGTCGCCCAGCTGGGAAGCCCGCAGACATAGGCGCGCGTCCCGTCGATCGGGTCGAGAGACCAGCACAGGTCGCCGGCCGAGGCGCGATCGGGGAACTCCTCGCCCTTTATGCCATGGCCGGGAAAGCCTTGCTCGATCAGCCTGCGCATGGCGAGCTCGGCCTCCGTGTCGCTCTCGGTGACCGGGTCGAACCCGTGCGGCGCCTTGTTGCCGACTCCGCCCAGGCCGCCCCGGCATCGCGGCAGGGTCTCGAGCCGCGCCGCCGCGGCGAGGGTGCGGGCAAAGGACGCGAGGCCGGCGAGGTCCTGGGACATCGCCCCTCCCTAGAAGTCGAGAAAGTCGCGTCAACCGCCGAGCCGCGGACCTCCTTCGCGACGGCCTCCGCGCGGCGTTCAGTAATGCAGCGCCCGCCCGTAGGCGTCGAGCACGCTCTCGTGCATCATCTCCGACAGCGTCGGGTGCGGGAACACCGTGTGCATCAGATCCTCTTCCGTCGTCTCGAGCTGCCGGGCCACCGCATAGCCTTGGATCAGCTCGGTGACCTCAGCCCCGACCATGTGGGCGCCGAGCAATTCCCCGGTCTCCGAGTCGAACACCGTCTTCACGAAGCCCTCCGCCTCGCCGAGCGCGATCGCCTTGCCGTTGCCGATGAAGGGGAATTTGCCGACCCTGACTTTCCGGCCGGCCACCTTCGCGGCGGCCTCGGTGAGCCCGACGGACGCCACCTGCGGCCGGGAATAGGTGCAGCCCGGGATGTTCCAGGTCTCGAACGGATGCGGCTTGCCGCCCGCGATCGCCTCGACGCAGACCACCCCTTCGTGGCTCGCCTTGTGCGCCAGCCAGGGCGGCCCGGTGACGTCGCCGATCGCGTAGATCCCCTCGACGTTGGTCCGCCCGAAGCCGTCGACGACGATATGGCCGCGCTCGGTCTTCACGCCCAGCGCCTCGAGCCCGATTCCCTCGGTGTTGGGGACGATCCCGATGGCGACGATGGCGTGGCTGAAATCCTGGACGTCGCCGCCCTTCAGGGTCGCCTTCACACCGTCCTTGCCCGCCTCCAGCTTCTCCACCCCCGAGGAGACGTGGATCTTCATCCCCTGCTTGGTCAGCGCCTTGTGGACGAACGCGCTGATATCCTCGTCCTCGACCGGGAAGATGCGGTCGAGCATCTCGACGATCGTCACCTCGGCGCCCATGTCCGAATAGAAGCTGGCGAACTCGACCCCGATCGCGCCCGAGCCGATCACCAGGAGCTTGGTCGGCATGACCTTGGGCACCATCGCGTGCCGGTACGTCCAGATCCGCTCGCCGTCGGCCTTGGCGAAGGGCAGGTCCCGGGCCCGAGCGCCGGTGGCGACGATGATGTGCCTGGCTTGGAGGGTCTTGTCGCCGACGCTCAGAGTCCCCTTGCCGGCGAGCCTGCCCTCGCCCTCGACCACGGTCACCTTGTTCTTCTTCATCAGCCCCTTGACCCCGGCGTTGAGCTGGCCGGCGACCTTGCGCGAGCGGTCGACGATCCTGGCCAGGTCGAAGCCCGGTTTCTCGGCGACGAGGCCGTAGGCGGAGGCATGGGTCATGTAATGGTAGATTTCCGACGTCCGGAGCAGCGCCTTGGTCGGGATGCACCCCCAGTTGAGGCAGATTCCGCCCAGCTTCTCCCGCTCGACGATCGCCACCTTCATCCCGAGCTGCGAGGCCCGTATCGCCGCGACGTAGCCGCCGGGGCCGGAGCCGAGCACGATGAGGTCGTAGGTGTCAGCCAATTTGGGGCTCCCTTCGAGGAGATGTCAT
>DASVVV010000053.1:0-20569 GCA_036386375.1 Allosphingosinicella sp.
CCTTGTCGACGAAGCCGTCCTCGCCGGCGATGTGGAGCATCAGTGGCCGTGCGATGGCATGCTTCTCGCCGAGCAGCCCGTCTATGCCGACGCCATAATATCCGACTGACGCATCGACGTCGGTACGCGCCGCGGTCATGAAAGCAAGGCGGCCGCCGAGGCAGTAGCCGACACAGCCGACCTTGCCGCCCTCGGCGAGGCGCGCTCGGGCGGCGCGGATTGTCGCCTCGATGTCGCTGATCCCCCGATCCTGGTTGAACTTCTGCATGAGGCCGAGCGCGCGCTTGAATTCCTCCGGCACGTCGGGGTCGAGCTCAACCCCGGACTCGAGCCGCCAAAACAGGTCCGGCGCCAGGCCGAGATAGCCGAGGCCCGCCCAATGGTCGCACTTGCGGCGAATCCCTTCGTTGACGCCGAATATCTCCTGGATGACGATGATCGCACTACGCGGCGTCCCTTCCGGTTCGGCCAGATAGCCGGCGAAACTGCCGTCGCCCTCAAGCGTGTCGATCCTGATAGTCGCCATCCTGTCCTCCCTTGCGAAGCCCGCCCCTATAGCCATAGAGGCGGGCCCGGCCGCAACAGCGCAAGGACCGGCGCCATGAAAGTGACGGTGAACGTCGACTGTACGCCCGAAGAGGCGCGCCGCTTTCTCGGGCTGCCGGATCTAACGCCCGTCCACCAGGCCTATGTCGAAAAGATGCGGAAGGCCGTGAGGGACGGAGCCGGGACCGAGATGTTCGCCGACATGGCGAAGGCTTGGGGGCCGATGAGCGAAGCCGGGATGAATATGTGGCGCCAGATGCTCGATCAGATGACCAAGGCCCGGAACTGAGCGAAACGATCTTCGCCTTGTCCTCGGGCGCGCCGCCCGCGGCGATCGCGGTGGTGCGGATCAGCGGCCCGAAGGCCGACACCGTGCTGGAGACGCTAGCGGGAAAGCTGCCGGAACCTCGCAAGGCGGCGGTGGCGACGCTGCGCCGCGCCGGCGAAGTGATCGATAACGCATTGATCATCCGCTTTCCCGGGCCCTACAGCGCAACCGGCGAGGACATAGCCGAGTTGCACCTGCACGGCGGCCGCTCGGTCGTCGCGGCCACGCTCGCAGCCCTTCAGGCGATGCCGGGCCTTCGATCGGCCGAGCCCGGTGAGTTCACCCGCCGCGCCTTTGAGAACGGCCGCATCGACCTGGCCGAAGCGGAAGGGCTTGCGGACCTTCTTGCGGCTGAGACGCAGTCGCAGCGGCGGGCGGCGCTCGCGCTGGCGCGGGGGGCGCTCAGCCGCCAGGTGGAAACGTGGCAAGTGCGGCTGCTCGCTCTGGCGGCGCAGCTGGAGGCGGCGATCGACTTTTCCGAGGAGGGCGATGTCGGCGATGTCGCGCTCGATCTGGGCCGCGAGCTCGAACGGCTTGCGGTGGAGGTGGAGGCCTTCCTCCGCCGCCCACCGGCCGAACGGTTGCGCGATGGGATCCGGGTCAGCATCGCCGGCCCCCCGAACGCGGGAAAGTCAACCCTTCTCAACACCTTAGTGGGTCGCGAGGCAGCGATCACCTCGGCGACCCCGGGGACGACGCGCGATTTGGTCGAGGCCCCGGTCGCGATCCGAGGCGTGCCTTTCCTCTTCGTCGACACCGCAGGACTTCGCGCGACTGATGATGGTATTGAAACGATCGGCGTCGCCCGCGCCGAGGAGGCGATCGGAGCCGCCGACCTCATTTTGTGGCTTGGCCCTGCCAGAGACAATCCAGATCCCGCGCGGGCGGTCTTGGTCCACCCCAAGGCCGACCTTAACGCTGCCGATCCGGCCGCGGAGATCGCGATCTCTGCGCTGACCGGCGAAGGAATGGACGCGCTGCTAGACCTCCTGACGGCCAAGGCTGCCGCCCTGCTCCCGACCGAGGGGGACGTCGCGATCAACGCCCGCCACCGCGCAGCCCTGGCCGAATGCCTGGAGGGTCTGCGTGAGGCGTTCGCCGAAAGGGACGTGATCATTGTGGCGGAGGCGGTCCGAGGGGCCAGGGCCGCATTGGACCGAGTAACCGGCCGGGCTGGTGTGGAGCACATGCTCGATGCTCTGTTCGCCCGATTCTGCATCGGAAAGTAAGGTTGTTCCACGTGGAACATCGCCTTAGATCGTTAATATGAAGTCGCGCTTCGATATCCTCGTAGTGGGCGGCGGCCACGCCGGCACCGAAGCGGCTGCCGCGGCAGCACGGATGGGAGCGTCTGCGGTGCTGCTCAGCTTCAGCCGCGACCAAATCGGGGCGATGTCGTGCAATCCTGCGATGGGCGGGCTCGGTAAGGGGCACCTGATCCGGGAGGTGGACGCGTTCGACGGGCTCATGGCTCGCGCGTGCGACCACGCCGCGATTCACTTTCGAATGCTCAACGCAAGCAAGGGCGCGGCCGTTCGAGGCCCTCGCATTCAGGCAGATCGTCGCCGTTACAAGGCGGCAATCCACCAGCTGATCGAGGAGCAAGAAGGGCTCACCATTGTCGAAGGCGAGGCGGCGGAACTGATCCTCGACGGGCGGAGGGTGGTCGCCGTCCGTCTGACTGACGGGCGCGAGCTGCGAGCGAAGGCGGTGGTGCTCGCTACCGGCACCTTCCTCGGCGGGAAGCTTCATTTCGGCATGGCGAGCCGCGACGGCGGTCGCGTCGGCGAGCGCGCCGCCACCGCGCTCGCTCGCCAGTTGCGCGCGCTCGACTTGCCGCTGGCGCGGTTGAAAACCGGAACGCCGCCGCGCCTCGATGGCCGGACGATCGACTGGGCTGCGCTCGACCGTCAGCCGAGCGACGACGGCGCCTGGACGATGTCCCCGCTGAGCAAAGGCCGCGTGGCGCCGCAGCTCTTCTGCGCCATCACCCGCACCAACGGCCGCACCCACGACATCATTCGCGCGAGCCTGGACCGATCGCCGCTTTTCACCGGTGAGATCAGCGGCGTGGGTCCGCGCTACTGTCCCTCGATCGAAGACAAGGTGCATCGCTTCGGCGACCGCGACGGCCACCAGGTTTTCCTCGAGCCCGAGGGCCTGGACGATCCTACTATCTATCCCAACGGAATCTCCACCTCGCTGCCTGACGACGTTCAGCTCGCGATGGTGCGCTCGATGACGGGACTTGAGCAGGCCGATATCCTGCAGCCGGGCTATGCGGTCGAATATGATCATGTGGATCCGCGCGTCCTGGAGCCGACGCTGGCAGTCCGGCACATGGAAGGCCTGTATCTGGCCGGTCAGATCAACGGCACCACGGGCTATGAGGAGGCGGCGGCGCAGGGGCTGGTTGCCGGTCTCAATGCCGCCGCCTGGGCGGCCGGTCGGGAGCCGATCCTGTTCGAGCGCATCGATTCCTATATCGGGGTGCTGGTGGACGACCTCGTGCTGCAGGGCGTGACCGAACCCTATCGAATGCTCACCGCGCGCGCCGAATACCGCCTGCGTCTGCGCGCCGACAATGCCGAGCTCCGGCTGACGCCGAAGGCGATCGCCGCCGGCTGCGTCTCCGCCGCGCGCCGCCGGCACTTCGAAACCGCGCAAGCGCAACGGGCTCGCATTGGCGATATCCTCAACGAACCCCAGATCATCGCCCGGTTACGCCTCCCTGACGCCGGCCCCGAAGAACTTTTCGCTCTAGTGCCGGAACTTCGCCGCTTCCGGCGCGAACTCCTCGACGAGGCAATCCAGGATCATCGTTACGCGCCCTACGTAGCGCGGCAACAGCGGGAGATCGAAGCGCTACGTGGCGACGAATGCGTGCGGCTCGCCGTCGATCTCGATTATCGCTCTCTGGCGGGTCTCTCCAATGAAATGGTGGAACGCCTCTCGGCAGTTCGACCGACGACTCTTGGCGCGGCTGCCCGCGTGCGCGGGGTCACCCCCGCCGCTTTGGCTGCAATTCTCGTCCATGCGAAGCGTCGGGCGGCGTGAATTCGGAGGAAGAGGCGCGGGCATGGGTCGAGCAGCGCGTTTCACGTGAAACAATTCGGCGCCTGGAAACCCTTTCATCCGTGCTTCGACAGGAAAACGCGCTGCAGAACCTGGTTTCGCGCAGGTCGGTCGATTGCCTGTGGCTTCGCCACATCGCCGATTCGTTGCAACTGATTGACCATGCGGGGCGGGCCGAGCCTTGGATCGACCTCGGCACCGGCGCCGGCTTTCCAGGCTTAGTGGTAGCCGCCGTCGGCCGACACCCCGTCACGCTCGTGGAGGCGCGACGATTGCGGGCCGACTTTCTTCGCCGTGCGGCCTTCACGATGGGGCTCGAAGTGGAAATCATCGGCGACAAGGCCGAGCGCCTCCCGCGACGACCGTTCGGCGTCATCAGTGCCCGTGCCTTCGCGCCTTTGCCGCGTGCGCTCGAATTGGGCACAGCGTTTTCCACAGCTAAGACCATATGGCTGCTTCCCAAGGGCAAAAACGCCGCCTCGGAACTGGAAGATCTCGATCCATCGTGGCAGGGTGACTTTCGTCTCGAACCGAGCCTCACCGATCCCGAAGCGTCGATCATCGTCGCCCATGGCGTCCATCGGAAGGCGAAAAGGAAGGGCCGATGATTCGGATTGCCGTCGCCAACCAGAAAGGCGGGGTGGGTAAGACCACCACGGCGATCAACCTCGCCACGGCCCTTGCCGCCACCGGCTGGCGCGTGCTGCTGATCGACCTCGACCCGCAGGGCAATGCCTCGACCGGTCTCGGCATCACTCACGCCCTTCGCGGCCAATCGAGCTACGAGCTGCTCACCAGCCGGGCGACGCTCGAAGAAGCCGTGGTGGCAACGCGGGTACCGCGCCTCGACATTGTCCCGGGGCGTGTCGACCTTTCCGGCGCGGAGATCGAACTCATTGATTTCGAAGGAAGAACTCATCGACTCGACAAGGCACTGGAAGGTCGGGCCGACACGCGCTGGGACGTTTGCCTGATCGATTGCCCGCCGTCGCTGGGGCTCCTCACCGTCAACGCCCTGATCGCCGCCAATGCGATCCTGGTGCCGCTCCAGGCCGAATTTTTCGCACTTGAGGGCCTCAGCCAGCTGCTTCAGACGGTCGAGCGGATCCGCAGCCGATTCAACCCGGAGCTTTCCATCCTGGGTGTCGCGCTCACAATGTACGACCGGCGCAACAACCTCTCGGCACAGGTCGCCGACGATGTCCGCGCCTGTCTCGGCAACGTCGTCTTCACGACGGTCATCCCGCGCAACGTGCGCCTGTCCGAAGCGCCGAGCCACGGCATCCCGGCGCTCATTTACGATCATCGCTGCTCCGGCTCGGAGGCCTATATGGCGCTCGCCCGCGAGCTGATCGCGCGGCTGCCGCGCAAGGCCGAGGCGGCATGAGCGAAGACGCACCGCGCCGTGCCGCCCCCCCCGAGGGGCGCAAGCGTCCCGCGGGCCTCGGCCGCGGCCTCTCCTCGCTGCTCGGCGAAGTGGCCCACGAGACGCCGGTCGGCGGCACCGGCGGCCGCGGCGACATCCGCATGATCCCGGTCGCCAGCATCGAGCCCCATCCGGATCAGCCGCGCCGCACGTTCAACGAAGAATCGATCGCCGAGCTCGCCGCCTCGATCGCGGCGCGCGGCGTGATCCAGCCGATCATTGTCCGCCCGCACGGCCACCGCTTCCAGATCGTCGCCGGAGAGCGGCGCTGGCGCGCATCGCAAAAGGCGCGGCTGCACGAAATTCCCGCCATCGTCCGCGACTTCGACGAAGCGGAGACGCTCGAAATCGCCTTGCTTGAGAATATCCAGCGCGAGGATCTGAACGCCATCGAGGAGGCGCAGGCTTATCGCCGATTGGTCGACGATTACGACCACAGCCAGGACGCGCTTGCGCGGATCGTCCACAAGTCGCGCAGCCATGTCGCTAACCTGTTGAGATTACTCGAGCTTCCGGCAAAGGTCCAGGCCATGCTCGGCTCCGGCGAGCTGACGATGGGCCATGCCCGTGCTTTGATCACCTCGAACGATCCGGTCGGGCTGGCGGAGGAGGTCGTCCGCCGCGGCCTCTCGGTGCGCGAGACCGAGAAGCTCGCCCGCGAAGGCAAGCCGACCCGCCAGCGTCCGCTGCCGATCGAATATAAGGGCGCCGGCGCCGACATCGCCGCGCTCGAGCGACAGCTGGGCGACATGCTCGGCCTTCGCGTCGCCATCAAGCACAGCCCCAAGGGCGGCACCGTCACTTTGTCTTATTCGAACCTCGACCAGCTCGACATGATCTGCCAGCGGCTCAGCGGCGAGAAGTTCTAGTCGCGGCTGAACGCTGCCGCTCAGCGGGCTCGCGCCGCCTGGCGGCAGATGGCGAACAACTCGGCATCAGCGGCGACGATGCCGGGGCCGCCCGGGGTCATCACCTGACGCTCGGCCTCGGCGAGACGGCTCACCGCCTTGGCGATCAGCGCCGAGGTCCACCGCCCCAGCTGACTCGCGACCGCGTCTTTTTCCTTGAAGAACACAGACTTGGCTGCCGGTGACGCCATGACGGCGGCGACGCTGCCGCCCTTGTCCAGCTCCGCCCGAAGCCGGGCCAACAGCATCATCCGGCGCAGCACCGCCCGGATCAGGGTGATCCCCTCCTGCCCCTGCGCCCGCAGTCGCGAGATTTCCGACTCCAGCGCCGCCGCGTCGCCGGCGGTAACGCTGTCGACCAGCCGCGAGAGGTCGCCTTCCTCCGCGCCGGCACCGAGCCGGTCGAGGAGCTCGTGCTCGAGCGGCTTTTGGGCGTCGGGCGCGGCGTCGAGGCAGAGCGCATATTTGGCGAGCTCCTGCTCGATCACGGCGCGGTTGCCGCCGCAGCCTTCGCCGATCCGCGCCGCGACATCGGGCCGAATCATGAGCCCGAGCGGTCGGGCCAGCTCCAGCACCAGCCGGTCCGCCTGCCCCGCTTCGGGGAGATAGCTCGCATAAGCCAGCGCCGCCGGCGCCGCCAAGGCCAGCTTGAGCAGCTTCGAGGCCGGCTTCAGCGCTCCCGCGAGGATCACGACCGGATTACCGGCCGCCGGCGCCTCGATCAGCGCCTCGAGCGCCGGCACGATCTCATCGCCGGCCTGCTCGATCAGAATCCAACGCGTGCCGCCGAACATCGAGATCGCCGCCGCCTCGTCGGCCAGGCGCGCCGGATCGCCCTTGAGCTCGGCCCCGCCCAGGTCGATCCGCTCCGCGCCCTCGCCCATCGCGGCCGCCAGGCGCCTTGCAAGCGCGCGGCTTCCCGCCTCGTCTGGGCCGTGCAGCAGGAAGAAGCGCGTTTCGCCAGGACTTGCTAGCGCCCGCTCGGCCTGCCCCCGATTCGCCTTCACGGCCGCTCGGCGCCGCCGCGCGACGCGAACAGAGCGAGTCGGGCGACGATCTGGTCGGCTAGCTCGAGCGACAGCCGCTCCAGCGCGGTCTGCTCGGCTGCCACCGTTGCATATTCCGATGACACGACGTCGACGCCGGCATCGGAGCCGGCCGTGGCGTCGAGCACGACCGTCCCGCGCTGCGCCTCGACCAGCCGGTACCGCGCCCGTAGCGTCCGCCGCTGGCGCGTCACCGCATTGTCGGCGCGGATGCCGTAGCCGGTAATCTGATCGTCCAGCTCGACGATGAGACGGTAGCGCGCTCCGCCGCCCGGACCATTGCCGAGCCGGTCCTCCAGCGCGGTGCGCACCAGCCAACCGGCGCGTCCCCCGATCGGCGCCACCTCGACGTCGCGCAGTGACTGCGCCACCGCGCCTTGGGACCCGCCAGCATAAAGCGGTCGCAGCGTGCAGCCTGACGCCAGCACTGCCGCGGCGAGCAGGAGGACGCTCTTCACGCGACCAGGTTCACTAGCCGGTCGGGGACGACGATCACCTTGCGCGGCGCTTTGCCTTCGAGGATCCGCACCACCTTTTCTGAGGCCAGCGCCATCTCCTCCAGCGTCTCCCGCGGCGCGCCCTTCGGCGCGGTGAGGGTGTCGCGAAGCTTGCCATTCACCTGAACGGCAATCGTCACTTCCTCCTCGACCAGCAGCGCGGAATCTGCCTCCGGCCAGGGCGCCTCCGCCACGAGTCCCGCGCGCCCGAGCGCCGACCACGCTTCCTCGGCGACATGTGGCGCCATCGGGGCGACCAGCCGCACCATCGTCTCGGCCGCCTCGCCGCGCGAAGCCGAGGGCGGCGCCTTCTCCACCGCGCTGGCCAGCTCGTAGAGCCGGGCGATCGCCTTGTTGAACGAAAGGGCTTCGATGTTCGTGGTCACCGCCGCGATTGTCTGGTGGAGTTTGCGGTCCAGCTCGGCGTCGCGTCCCTCGCCCGCCCTCGCGGCCGTCGCGATCCGCCACAGTCGCTGGATGAAGCGCCACGCGCCGTTGATGCCCTCCTCACTCCATTCGAGGTCCCGCTCGGGCGGCGAGTCCGAGAGCAGGAACCAGCGCGCCGCGTCGGCGCCATATTGATCGACGATCGCGTCCGAATCGACGACGTTGCGCTTGGACTTGGACATCTTCTCGATCCGTCCGCGCTCCACCGCCGCTCCGGTCGCACGTTCGATCGGACCGCCGGCGCCGACCTCCACTTCGTCGGGAGCGACCCACCGGCCGTCGACCGAGCGGTAAGTCTCGTGTGTCACCATCCCCTGCGTGAACAGGCCGGCGAAGGGCTCGTCCACGTCGAGCCGCCCCAGCCGCTTCAGCGCTCGAGTCCAGAAGCGCGCATAGAGCAGATGCAGGATCGCATGCTCGACGCCGCCAATATATTGGTCGACCGGAAGCCAGCGCTCCGCCGCCGCCTTGTCGAACGGACGGTTCGCCGGCTGACTGGCGAAGCGGATGAAATACCAGGAGGAATCGACGAAGGTGTCGAGCGTGTCGGTCTCGCGCCGGGCACGGCCGCCGCAGCAGGGGCAGTCGACCTGCTTCCAGCTCGGATGGCGCTCGAGCGGGTTGCCGGGAACGTCGAAGCTCACATCCTGCGGCAGCGTCACCGGCAGCTGCGCGCGCGGCACCGGCACGACGCCGCAGGTCTCGCAATGGATGAACGGGATCGGCGTCCCCCAATAACGCTGGCGCGACACGCCCCAGTCGCGAAGGCGCCACACCGTCGTCCCCTCGCCCCAGCCTTCGCTTTCGGCCCGGCCGATCACCACCGCCTTCGCCTCCCCGACGCCCATGCCGTCGAGGAAACGCGAATTGACCAGCATTCCGTCCCCGCTCTCGGCTTCGCCTTCGATTGGCTTGTCCGCCTCCTCGCGGGAAGCCCCGACGACGCGCCGGATCGGCAAGCGATATTTGGTCGCGAACTCGAAGTCGCGCTGGTCGTGCCCGGGCACGCCGAAAATGGCGCCGGTGCCGTAATCCATCAGCACGAAGTTGGCGATATAGACCGGCAGCCGCCACTCCGGATCGAGCGGGTGGACCGCCTCGAGCCCGGTGTCGAAGCCTTTTTTCTCCTGCGTCTCCAGCTCGGCCGCCGTAGTGCCGCCTTTCTTGCACTCGGCGACGAAGGCGGCGGCGGCCTCATCCCGCTCCGCCAATGCAAGGGCGATGGGGTGGTCCGGCGACAGCGCCGCGAAGCTCGTCCCGAAGATCGTGTCCGGCCGGGTAGTGAACACCTCAAAGCCCGAATGGCCGTCCACCGCCTCGGCAAGTTCGAATCGGAACCGCAGGCCCTGACTCTTGCCGATCCAGTTCTCCTGCATCAGCCGCACCTTGTCGGGCCATTCGTCGAGCGCCCCCAGCCCGTCGAGCAGTTCGTCCGCGAAATCGGTGATCTTCAGGAACCATTGATCGAGCTTGCGTCGCTCGACCAGCGCGCCCGAGCGCCAGCCGCGGCCGTCGATCACCTGCTCGTTGGCGAGCACGGTCATGTCGACCGGATCCCAATTTACCTCGCTTGACTTCCGATAGACCAACCCCGCCTCATAGAGGTCGAGGAACAGCGCCTGCTCCTGGCCGTAATAGGCCGGATCGCAGGTCGCCAGCTCCCGGCTCCAGTCGAACGCGTAGCCCAGCCGCTTGAGCTGCCCCCGCATCGTCGCGATGTTCGACCACGTCCACTCGCCGGGATGGACGGCGCGCTCCATCGCGGCATTCTCGGCCGGCATTCCGAACGCGTCCCAGCCCATTGGATGGAGCACTTCGAAGCCCCGCATCCGCTTGTAGCGGGCGAGCACGTCGCCCATCGTGTAATTGCGCGCGTGGCCGACATGGATGCGCCCCGAAGGATAGGGGAACATCTCCAGGATATAGGCCTTGGGCCGGTTGCTCTCGTCGACGGCGCGGAACGTGCCCGCCTCGTCCCAGGCCTGCTGCCAGCGGGCATCGGCCTGGAGCGGGTTGAAGCGCGATGTCATCGCGGGAAATCCTCGCTGGTGGCGGTCCTCAGCCGACCGTGGCGGCGCGGCGCAGGTCGCGGGCGCGGGTGAGGATGATCTCCTCGAGGCGCTGCACGGTCGCTGCGGTCACCGGCGCGGCCAGCCACTGGCCGTTCTGCAGCACCTCGCGCGACGCCGTCACCCGCAGCGCATCGGCCCTGAGGTCGGCATCGAGGATCGTCGCCGTGACCCTGACCCGCTCCTGCGGGTTTTGCGGGTTCGAATACCATTCGGTGACGATCACGCCCCCGGCGGAATCGGACTGCGCGAGCGCGGCGAAGGACAGCGTCTCGAGCGCGGCGCGCCACAGATAGGCGTTGACGCCGATGGCGGTCGTGCGGCTGGCGGCGAGGTCCGCGCGCCGGGCGCGATCGTTTCCGCCTCCTCCGAACATCTGGCAGCCGGCCACGGCAACCGCGCAGGCAGCCGCGAGGGCGAGGGTGGAGAGGCGAGCCATGACGGGATCCCTTGGAAACGACTTTCTTGCGTGGCCGTTATAGATATCGCCGCGCAGGCGGCAAGCGCTCTCGTCACTGGCTGTCGCTCGCTGTCACGTTGCCGTCTTCATCCTGGGTCAAGGTGCGCTGTGGGAATCGTGCAACAGCATGCGATGATTCAGGTCCGGTCCGATCCGCTCCGCTGTCCAAGCGCGGCGGGACGTACTAAATCCCTGGGCGATTGGAGTCTCGGTCGTTGAGTCTGGGTAAGGCCTTTGCCGCGGCAGGAAGCGCATCGCTGATCGCGATGGCGCTGATGCTCGCCCCCGCTACGGCGCAGCCGTCGGGCGCCGAGCGCTCCGCCGGCCGGGCGATCGACCCCTTCACACCCGCCGTCTCCGACCCGCGCCTCGCCGCGGCGCTCGCCCGCCGCGGCGCGCGCCTCAGGACCGGCTACCGCTTCACCCCGGCCAACGCCGCGCCCGAGCGCAGCAATGCGATCCGCGTCGCCGTTCGCGGCCGCGCCGACGCGCCCGACACCGTGCGCCGCGTGGTTGAGACCGCCGCCGCCTCGCCGGTCACCGCGATAACGCCCAGCTCCTACAATCTCGGCGTCTCGCTCGGCTGGCGGCGTTTCGCGATCGCCACCGACATCGCCCAGGCCGACGGCGGCGCCCTTCCCGGCCGCCGCGAGGCCGCCCAGGTCGGCATGACGTATCGCGCCAACAATCGCCTCACCGGCCGGGTCGCCGTCGCCGCCGAGCGCGCCGACGGCAGTCAACGCCTGGTCGCGGATGACGAAGCCTATTCGCTCGACGTCGGCGGCGCCTTCTCGATCGCCCGCAACATCGACGTCACCGCCGGCGCCCGCTACCGCATCTCGCGCGACCGGCTCGAGCCGCTCGCCAACGAGCAGCGCCGCGACAGCCAGGCCGTCTACGTCGGCACCGCCTTCCGCTTCTAGGGCGGCGCCTGCCCGACAAGAAGTCTAGCGGGCGGCGCCGAGCGTCCTGAACCTCACTGGCGGCAGGACGACCCGGTTGGTCGCGGTCCGGCCTTCGCGCAGGAAGCGGACGATCTCCTCCTGCACCGCCTCGCTCTGCTCGAAGATATTGTGGCCGCCATTCTCGACGGTCAACCGCGTCGCCCGGCGGAACTGCGGCAGCAACTCCTCCTGCGATTCGATCGGCGTGCGTCCGTCCATCGTCGCCATCACGAGCAGCGTGGGAACGCGCGTCGCGAGACCGCGGCGGAAATCCTCGCCCAGCACCAGCTCCGGCGCAACGTCGCGAACGTGCGGCATCGGGAAATTGCCGGCATCGCCGAGCACCGCCGTCCGAGCCTGCGCCGCCACCTGCTCGAGCCGTCCCGGAGATGCGCCTGAGGCAATATCCATCAGCTGCGGCATCCCGTCCAGGCGCCCGAAGTCGGACTGGAAGGCGCGGTGGAGCATCATCGCCGTCATCGAGAAGTCCCCCCCGTCCATGGCGGCGTAGAAAGCGGGCAGGTCGCGCAGCCGCTCGGGATCCGAGCTGAAGAAATAGCCGGTGATAAGCTGCACGCCGAAGGCGCCGACCCGGAGGCGGACCGGCTGACCGTCAGCGCCCTCCACCGTCGCTTCCGCCGGCTCGCGCTCGAGCCGCGCGTGAACCCGGCGCATCAGCGCGACCAGGTCCGGATAGGCGGCCGCCGCTTGCGGATCGGCGCGCGCCGACGCGGCCACGCGCTCGAAAAAGGCGTCGAAGTGGGCCGGCAGCTTGACGGTCTGGTCCAGTCCCTCGAGACCCGCGAAAGCGGCCCGGTGCACCGCCAAGCCCGACCGGAGCGCCGCCATGCCGAGATGGGTCCCGTAGCTCAGCCCCACGAGGTTGAGCTTTTCGGCGCCGAGCGCCCGCCGCAGGTCCTCGAGGTCGCGAGCGCTCTCCGCCGTATTGTAGCCGGCGACGTCCACGCCCGCCGCGCGCCACATCGCGATGCAGCGGCTGAGCTCGCTTCGATAGGAGGCGATGAACCAGCTGCGGTCCATCGGCCGGCTGTAGTCCGGTGCCGGCAGGTCGCATCGCGGCAGCGTGTTCGAAAGGCCGGCGCCTCGCTGTTCGAGCAGAATGACGTCGCCGACCTGGCGCAACCGGTTGAAGAAGGCAAAGCGAACCCCCTGGCCGTTTCGCACCGCCGAGCCCCCGGGCCCGCCGGCGAGGTAGACGACGGGGTAGCCGGGCCGCCCGGCGGTCGAGCGCAGTCGCACGAAACGCAGCGGTATCTCGCGCGAATCCGCGCGGGCGCGGTTCTCGGGTACTAAGAGAGTGCCCAACTCCCCTTCGGCGCGGGCGCCGTCGGGGCCTTCGAGGACGTAAGGCTCGAGCTGTAGCGGCGGCTCGGCGATGGCGGCCCCCGGAGGCGTCATGCGGGCGCCGGCAAGCATGGCGGCGATGGCGATCGGGAAGAAGCCTTTCATGCGGTGTCTCCCTCCGGCGGGGTGGCGAGATAGGCGTGGAGGATGTCGGCCAGCATGTGCTCCAGCCGGTCGAGCGGCAGCCGCGTCAGCGCCGCCATCGGCGCGTCGGGAAACAGGACGGCCTCGCGGACCGTGGTGCCCACCAAGAAAAGCCCGGCGCGAATCGCCGCCTCGGGATCGGGGTGGCGAATAGCGTTGTGGAACGGGCGGAACATGTCGATCAGCTGGCCGTGGACCGCCGCGCGCTCCGCCATCAGCGGCTGGAGCTCGTCGGTCCGCGTCCGGGCGTAAAGGACGATCGCCCGCATCAGGTTCAGGCGGCCCTCGAAGGTCGCGGCAAACTCGCGTACTACCCGCCGGCACGCCTCCGCGAGACTGAGGCGCGGAAGGTCGACGGTCGCCGCGATCCGCCGCAGCCGTTGCGGAAGCTCCGCGTGATAGCGGGCGTAGAGAGCCGGGAGGAGCGCCTCCTTGCTCGCAAAGCGGGCATAGAAGGAACCAGTAGACGCGCCTGCCTTCAGCACGATCTCAGCCACCGATATCTCTTCGAACCGCCGGTCGGCGAGCAACGCCTCGGTCGCCTCGAGCAACGCCTCGAGGGTGCGGCGGCTTCTATCCTGGACGGGCTGACGAAGTGCGGGCATGCCGAAACCTTCTAGAATACGAATCTAGTTCTAGTTTATGACGCAAGCGAGAGTCAATCGGACCAGAAGTCGATGGCCGCCCAGCCGTAGGCGCCTCGCAGCCGCTCTGCGCGCTGTCGCGTCATTCCACCGAGAGCGACGACCGGGAGCTCAGTCTGCCTCGCTAACAGAGTGAAGCGTGCCGACCCCAGCCGCCCGCCTCCCGCATGGCTGCGCGTCGTGTAAACCGGCGAAAGGAACAGCAGATTGGCGCCGGCGCGCTCGGCGGCGCGGATCTCGCGCAGATTGTGGGCAGGCGCGCTCCTGAAGCCGGCGCCGCGGCCGCGACCGTGGCTGCCGTCGGCGCCCCAGGCCCGCGCTTGCGCCGACGGGCCGGCGAGGAGGAGCTTCAGACCCCGCGGGCGGGACACCGCCTTTGCCTGGTCGAACAGGGCCCGCCGCTCCTTTTCAGGCAGGCTGTAGTGGCGGAACACGATGCCCGCACCGGCCGGAAGCCGCTCGATCGCCTCGAACAGGCCGTCGCCGAGCCGCTCGTCGGTCATCAGCCAGACGCGTGGGGGAGGGTGGCGGCGGACCATGGCGCTGCCTATAGCAAAGGCGGTGAGCGACGCATCGCACAGGCTAAGCGAGGTCCGCGCCGCCATCGCCAAAGCGGCGCAGCTCGCCGGCCGCCGCCCCGCCGACGTCACCTTGATCGCCGTCTCCAAGACCCACCCCCCGCACGCGATCGAGGCGCTGATCGAAGCCGGTCAGCGCGACTTCGGCGAGAATCGCATCCAGGAGATGCAGGACAAATGGCCTGCGCTGCGCGAGCGGCACCCGAATGTCCGCCTTCACTTCATCGGCCGGCTTCAGTCGAACAAGGCCGCCGAGGCGGTGGCGCTGTGCGATGCGATCCATTCAGTCGACCGCCCGTCCCTCCTTCAGGCGCTGGCGAAGGCGATGGCGGCGGCGGAACGCCGTCCGGATTGCTTTCTCCAGGTCAATATCGGCGACGAGCCGCAGAAAGGCGGCTGCCCCGTCGCCCAGCTGCCGGCGCTGGTCGATCAGGCGCGCGGCGCCGGTCTCCCGCTGGTCGGCCTGATGTGCATTCCGCCCGCGGAGGTCGAGCCGGCGCCTTATTTCGCGCTGCTGGCGAAGCTGGCGCGGCGTCATGACGTCACCGATCTCTCGATAGGGATGTCGGGGGACTTCGAAACCGCTGTGATGATCGGCGCCACCCATGTGCGGGTCGGAACGTCGCTGTTCGGGGAGCGGCGGTGAAATATCAGGGCCTCATCCTCGATTTCGACGGCGTTCTGATCGAGAGCGAATATGTCGGCAACAAGCAGATCGCCGACTATCTCACCGCGATCGGCCACCCGACCAGCGTCGAGGAGTCGATGAACAACTTCATGGGCCTCGCTGGCGCCGACTTCATCGCCGCGATCGAGCGTTGGATCGGGCGGACGCTTCCGGAGGGCTTCCACGCCGCCCGGCGGGAGGAGGATGCGCGCGTGCTCGAAGAAGGGCTCGAGGCGGTGGCCGGCGCGGTCGGCTTCGTCGAGAGCCTGCCGCCCGGCCTTCCCAAGGCGATCGCCTCGTCGAGCTCGGTGGAATGGATCGAGCGCCACCTCGACCATCTCGGCCTTCGCGCCCATTTCGGCGACAGGCTGTTCAGCGCGCGAAACCATGTCGAGCGCGGCAAGCCGGCGCCCGACATCTATCTCCACGCCGCCGCCGCCCTCGGCGTCGACATCGGCCGAACGCTGATTGTCGAAGACTCACCGGTCGGCGTTCAGGGCGCGCTCGCCTCCGGCGCCGACGTGATCGGCCTCGCCGCTGGGCGGCACTGCATGCCCGGCCATGCCGACCGCCTGCGCGCGCTGGGCATCCAGCGCGTCGCCGACAGCTTCGAGGAGCTCGCGGCGATGATCGCCTAGAGCTGGTGGCCGCCGCGATCGCGCTTGGTGTCGAGATAGGCCGCGTTGTGCGGGCCGCGGCCGGTGCGCAGTGGAATGCGTTCCCGGATCGCGATCCCCGCCGCCTTCAGCGCCTTCGCCTTGGCCGGATTGTTGGTCAGCAACCGCACCTCGGCGACCCCGAGCTGCCTGAGCATCTCAGCGGCGATCAGGTAATCGCGCTCGTCCGCCCCGAACCCGATGTGAAGGTTCGCATCGAGCGTATCGAGTCCGCGATTCTGGAGCGCATAAGCCCGGATCTTGTTGACCAGGCCGATCTTCCGCCCCTCCTCGCGAAGGTAGATGAGATAGCCGCCATCACGGGCGATCAATTGCTTCGCGGCGTCGAGCTGGGCGCCGCAATCGCATTTCTGGGAAAAGAAGGCGTCGCCCGTCAGACACTCGGAATGGAGCCTGACCAGTGGGATTCCGCCCGCATCGACCCGCCCGAGCTGAAGAGCGACATGGTGCAGCCCGCCCACGTCCTCCCGGAAAACGAAAATCCGCGACCCGTCGTCGATGTCGAGCGGAAGTGGCGCGCTCGCGAGCAGCTGGAGGTCCTTCGGCGGGGAGTAGCCCGCAACCTGGTTCACATCGAGCCCCGGGCCCTCTCCCGGCAATGCGTAGCGATAGAGCAACGCCGGAAGAAGCTCCGCCCTCTTCGCCAGGCGCATCGCGCAGCCCGCGATCGTCCCGTCGGTCGGCGCCCGCACCAGCGACGGCCGCACCGGGGAAAAATGGTCGAGGAGAGGGTTGGCGAGAAGCCGGGCCTCCTCGAGCGACACGCCCTGCAGCTCGAGGACGACCGTATCCTGATGGTCGCGATCGTCGACCAGGCCCAGCACCCGTGCCCGCTCCGCGCTCACCAGGAGCCGGAGCGGCTGCCCCGCGGCGAACCCCTCCACCGCCTCCGGCCCGGCAAACTCGGCGGACAGGAAGGCGACGGACAAATCGCCGTGATGGAGCCAGATCGGGTGCCCCCGCCGCAGCTCCGCGAGAGCGGCGTCGATCTCGCGGTTGGCGGGCGGCCGGGCGCTCAAAGCGCGAATTCCGTCAGCAGCGGCACATGGTCCGAAGGGCGTTCCCAATTGCGGCACGGCTCATAGACATGGTGCCGCATCGCCAGCGGCGCGACGTCCGCCGTCGCCCACATATGGTCGAGCCGTCGCCCGCGGTCGTTCCTCGTCCAGTCGGGCGAGCGGTAGCTCCACCAGGTGAACAGCCGCGCCGGCGGCGGCACGAAGCTTCGCCCCAGGTCGCGCCAGCTATTGCTCTGTTGAAGCCGGGTCAGGGCCTCGACCTCGACCGGCGTATGGCTGACGACGTTGCGGAGCTGCCTGTGGCTCCACACGTCGCATTCGAGCGGCGCGACGTTGAAGTCGCCGACCATGATCGTCGGGCAGCGGCAGGTTTCGGACCAGCGCGTCATCCGATCGAGGAAATCGAGCTTCTGCCCGAACTTCGGGTTCTGCGCGCGGTCGGGAACGTCGCCGCCGGCGGGTACATAGACATTCTCAAGCCTGATCCCGCATTCGAGCCGCACGCCGATATGGCGCGCTTCACCGTTCGCCTGCCAGTCGAACCGCGCCTCCTCGCGCAGGGGTACCCGGCTGATGATCGCGACGCCGTGGTGCATGCGCTGCCCGCAGATGACGATGTAGGCGTAGCCGAGCCGGCGGAACATGGAGTCTGGAAAGTCGCTGTCGCAAACCTTCGTCTCCTGCAGGCACAATATGTCCGGCGCTTCCGCGGCGAGGAACTTCTCGACGATCGCCAGCCGAGCGCGGACCGAGTTGATGTTCCAGGACGCGATCTTGAGCGGCGAAGTCATGGCGGCGGCTTAGCGGGGGGGCATCGGAGTGTCGATGCGCCGGACAGCGAAAGGCCCCCGCTCCGGGGGCGTGGAGCGGAGGCCTACCAAGCGTTTTCACGCGAGGTCGTTTGCGGCTGCGCGTCTCGGGCAACAGGGGGAAAACCCGAAGCTCACACCCGCAATCGCAGTCCGATTTCTAGGCCGCTACACCTGTCGCGCCGATGAACGGAACCGATGCATTTTTGCGACGGCTCAGCCGCGCGGCCCACGGCGGGGCTCGCGATAGGTGAACAGGCTGTCGGCGACCGGAACGTTGAAGCGGATCCCCGACAACCGCACACTCGTCAGGTGGTTCTGCGCGTCGATGGTGTTCCACCCCTGCAGGGACAGCCCGGCCGGCGCGCTTGGGACTTTCGCGAAGGCGATGGTGATCGTGCCGAACTCGCGGCGACGGGCGTCGCGCGCCTCGATCATCAGCACCTGCCGGTCGTTCCTCACCACGCGGGCGAAGCGGCCCAGATCCTGGCTCGGATCCAGCAGCACAGACAGCGGCGAGTCGTTGATCGGCCAGCGCTGCCGCTGCCCGACGTCATAGTCGACGAAGGTGAGCGCCCGACCGTCGCCGACGATCAGCATGTTGGCGCTGCGGCCATAATCGAAGCGGATCTTGCCGGGCCGCTTCAGCGCGAGCGTGCCCGAAAGCGAGCGGCCGCGGCGGTCGGTCTGGGTGAAGCGCGCCGTCATCGTGTCGACCGCGCGCAGATGCGCCTGCACCTGGGCGAGGCCTTCATTAGCCTCAGCGGCGGCCGGCGCCGGCGCCGCCGCCGCCAGCGTCAGCGGTGCGGCCGCAATGGCCAATGCGCCTAAACGCAGCATGCTCGTACCTCCATCGGTCTCGATCGGCGGGGGATATGGGGATCGGGCGTTGAATGCCCAGTGAACCTGCCGGTTCCTTCCCGTTCAGTGGAGCGGGCGGCCGTCCGGGTCCATCAGCACTTCGCGCCGGCCGACATGGTCGGGGGCGCCGACCAGGCCTTCCTTCTCCATCCGCTCGATCAGCCGCGCCGCATTGTTGTAGCCGACCCGCAGCTGGCGCTGCAGGTAGGAGGTCGACGCCTTCTGGCTTTCCGCCACCACCTGGACCGCCTTGCGGAACAGCTGGGTCTCGGCATCGTCCTCGCCGATCGGCTGGCCTTCGAACATATAACCGCCGTCTTCGGGTTCCTCGGTGACGGCCATCACATATTCGGGCGTCCCCTGGCCGCGCCAATGGTCGGCGACCGCCCGCACTTCCTCGTCGGTGACGAACGGGCCGTGCACGCGCGCGATCTGCTTGCCGCCGGGCATGTAGAGCATGTCGCCCTTGCCAAGCAGCTGCTCGGCGCCCTGCTCGCCGAGGATGGTGCGGCTGTCGATCTTCGAGGTGACCGCGAACGAGATCCGGGTCGGCAGGTTCGCCTTGATGACGCCGGTGATGACGTCGACCGACGGGCGCTGCGTCGCCATGATCAGGTGGATGCCGGCCGCGCGCGCTTTCTGCGCCAGCCGCTGGATCAGGAACTCGACCTCCTTGCCGGCGGTCATCATCAGGTCGGCGAGCTCGTCGACGACAACGACGATTTGGGGCAGCACCTCGTAGTCGAGCTCCTCCATCTCATATTTGGGCTGGCCGGTTTCGGGATCGTAGCCGGTCTGGACCCGCCGTCCCATCGGCTGGCCCTTCATCTTCGCCTCGCGCACCTTGGCGTTGAAGCTGGACAGCTGGCGAACGCCGACCGACGCCATCATCCGGTAGCGCTCCTCCATCTGCTCGACGGTCCATTTGAGCGCCCGGATCGCCTTGGCCGGCTCGGTCACGACCGGTGCGAGCAGGTGCGGGATGTCCTCGTAGCTCGAGAGCTCGAGCATCTTGGGATCGATCAGGATCATTTTGCACTGCTCCGGCGTCAGCCGGTAGAGCAAAGACAGGATCATGCAGTTGAGGCCGACCGACTTGCCCGATCCGGTCGTGCCGGCGACGAGCAGATGCGGCATTGGCGCCAGATCGGCGACGACGGGGTCGCCGGCGATGTTCTTGCCGAGGATGATCGGCAGCTGCGCGACCTGGTCCTCGAAGGCGGGGCTGGCGATCAGCTCGGAGAGCATCACCATCTCGCGCTTGGCGTTGGGCAGCTCGATGCCGATCACGCTGCGCCCCGGGATCGTCGCCACCCGCGCCGACAGCGCCGACATGTTGCGGGCGATGTCGTCGGCCAGCTGGATCACGCGGCTCGCCTTGATGCCGCTGGCCGGTTCAAGTTCGTACATGGTCACCACCGGCCCGGGGCGCACTTCGACGATCTCGCCCTTGACCGAGAAATCCTCGAGCACCGATTCGAGCAGTCTCGCGTTGCGCTCGAGCGCCGCCTTGTCGAGAGCGACATTGACCGGCGGCGGCGCGGGATTGAGCAGGTCGACCGACGGCAAGGTGTAGCTGTCGCCGAGCGCCAGCGACGGCTGCCGCTCGCGCAGCGGCCGCCGCGCCGCCTCACGCGGCGTCGACCGCTCGGCAATGACCGGCGAGCGCGGCTCCGGCGCCGCCACGACCGGCGATCGCGCCGGCCTGGCCTCCGGCTGCGGGAGGTCGCCCGGTTCGGCCGCGGCGCGGCGCAGCCGCCGGGTCGCCAGCCAGTGCCGCTCCTCGGCGGTAAGGCCGAGCCCGGCGAGGCAGCAGGCGAGCCCCGCCGCCGCGGTCAGCGTGATGACGGCGATCCGGAACGGCTCGATCACGCTTTCGTCGCCGAGCGAGTTGAGCCCGAGATCGGCCAGCTTGGCGAGGGCGAGGCCGAGCGCTCCGCCCCATCCCGCCGGAAGCCCGTCGACCGCCCCGCCGACCAGCAGGGCCGCGCCGGTCCCAATCAGCGCGATCCCGCCGACGGTCAGCAGCAGCGAGCCCTTCCACCGCCCCGGCTCGGCG
>DASVVV010000054.1:0-9703 GCA_036386375.1 Allosphingosinicella sp.
GGGGCGCCGCACGGCGCCCCTTTTCGCTGATCCAGGTTAGGGGCCGGAAACCCGCGGCCACAGCGCCGGTTCTCCCTTCTCCGCAACAGGAGCCGGCATGCGCATCCACCACCTCAATTGCGGGACCGACTGCCCGTTCGGCGGCGCGATCTTCGACGGCCGCAGCCTCGGCCCTACCGGCCGCCTCGTCTGTCACTGCCTGCTCATCGAGACCGATCAGGGCCTGGTCCTGGTCGACACCGGCTATGGCCTGAGGGACGTCGCCCATCCCCATCAAGGCAAGGACCCGAGGATCACCCGTACCTTCCGCGTCATGCTCAACATCAAGCTGCGAGAGGAAGAGACGGCAATCCGCCAGATCGAGCGTCTCGGCTTTTCCCCCGCCGACGTGCGCCACATCGTCCTCACCCACCTTGATTTCGACCATGCAGGCGGCCTGGAGGATTTCCCGACCGCGACGATCCACCTGATGGACGCCGAATATAGCGCTGCCACCGGCCCCCGCCGCGGCTTCGTCGCCCGCAACCGCTACCGGCCGCGCCAATTTGACGATGTGCGGCAATGGCGGCGCTACAGCGGCACCGGCGAATCCTGGTTCGGCTTCGAGGCGGTGCGCGCGCTGGAAGGCCTGCCGCCGGAGATATTGCTGGTGCCGCTGCCGGGCCACACCTGGGGGCATGCCGGAGTTGCGATCGAGACCGGCTCGGGTTGGCTGCTCCACGCCGGCGACGCTTATTTCTACCGCCACGAGATGCGCCGCCCGAAGCGCCAGTGCACGCCAGGGCTCCGCTTCTACCAAAGGCTGATGGAAGTGGACCGCGCGCGCCGGCTCGACAACCAGGCGCGGCTGCGCCGGCTGTCGATCGACGCTCCAGAGGGCGTCAGGCTGATCTGCGCGCACGATCCGGTCGAGTTCGAACGATGTGTGGCGGGGCGCCCGCTCTAGGCGTTGCCGCCGCCCTCACCGCCGGTTCCGCCGCCGCCCTCGGAGCCGCCGCCGCCGGAGCGGCCGCGCTTCGAAGCGCCGCCTCGGCTGCCCGAGCCGGCGCTCTTGCGCGACCTGGATGCGGTGCCGGCACCGGCGGCCGCGGACTTCCCGCCCGGTCCGCCGGACTTGGCCGACGCGGAACGCGTAGCGGCCGCGCTCGAGGCTTTCGCACCCGCCTTGGCGGCGCCGCTTGCCTTGCCTCTTCCGCCGCCCGACCTGGTTGCGCCGGCCGCGCCGGCCGCCTTGGTCCCAGCGGTTTGCGCGCCTGCGCCTGCCGGCTTCGCCCGGGTCGATGCCCCGGCCTTGCGTCCGCCGCCGCCACGCGTGCTCCTGCCGGACCCGCCGCCGCCGCTGCTGTTGCCGCTTTCAGCGCCTTCGCCGACAATGCCGCCCACGGCCATCATCCGCCGCACGGCGTCGGTGGCCGCGTTGATCATCGCCGCGCCGATCTTGCCCGCGCTGTCGGCCGCAGCGTCGGCAGCCGCTTCGGCCGCGTCCTGCGCCTGACGGGCGCTGCGCTTGGCATTGTCGCGGACCGACTTGTTGGCGGCCAGAGCGGCCGCGGCGGTCACAAGCCCCGCGGCAAGCAGGCTCCGCGCCACCGGATTTTGCGCCAGTTCGGCGGCGCGCCGGCCGGCTTCACGCAGCGCATCGGGAATGGCGTCGGCCGCGGAGCGGCGCGCGTTGTCGCCGTCACCGCCGCCGGTCGCGCCTTTACCCTGGCCGCCGCCTGCGCCTTTGCCTTGGCTGCCGGAGGATTTCTTTCTCGCCATCGGAAGGCCTCCTGCTGTTTTCGTGTCAGATGCGTAACAGACCAATGACGCGGCGAACAGTTCCATCGGGCAAAACCGCGCCTTTGCGGCGTCGATCAGCCGCGGTCGGATTCCGCCTCAGCGACGCTCTGGCCGCGATCCTGATGCGCCGCCTGGTCCTCGGCGAGGTCGTCGCCGCCGCTGACCGACTGCCCGCCGCGGCCGCCGCCTTGGGCTTCGTCGAAGCGTTCGCCGCGCGACTGCCCTTCGTCCCCGCGCTGGCCGAACAGCGAGCCGCCTTCCTGGCCCTGATGCAGTTGCTGGTTCTGGGCGTTGCCATAGCCGCCGGATCCGCTGCTTCCGCCCGGCGCGGCCATGTCGGCCGCCGACGGGCCGCCGCCGAGCTGGCGCCCGGGGGGCGGCGTGCCGCTCTGCTCCTGGCTGCGGGGCAACTCATCGCCGAGATCGTCACGCGAATTGTTCGCCATCATCATGCTCCTTTTTCGGTTTCCGGGCCGCGGCCCAGATCATCGTAGCGATAGGGCTCGCCGTCCGGATTGACCGCCCTGTCGGGCTGGACGACCGGCCCGGAATCGTCGCCGCGGCCCTTATCGCCCTCGAGATGCTCCGGCACCTCGCGGTGCCGCGCTTCGTCGCTCCCTGGAAGCGGGTGGCCGCTGCCGGTCACGAATGCTGGCTTTCGAGGCCGTCGTGCGGCCCGTGTTCCGCTTCCTCCTCGGGCCGCGGCGCGCCGGTCGGGTCAGCGCCGCCTCCGGACATCGGATCGCCGTCATAATCCTCATCGGGATTGCCTTCGCCGCCGGCGCCGGAGCCCGAGCCGTGCACCTCGCCGGTCTTCCGGTCGAAACTCGCCCGCTTGCCGCGTTCGCTGCCGTCCTGCTGCATTCGCGCTCTCCTCGGCCGGCCAAACGATCCGGCGGCGCGGCGCGTTCCTTGCGGGCGCCTCGGGGCCCGGACAGGCGAAAGGCCGCCGGGGCGTGCCCGACGGCCTGTTCGACATGGTCAGCGGCCGGAGGTCTCCAGCCCGGAAGCCTTTGAAAAGCCTAAGCTTTCATCTCCCGAACGGACCTGACCGACCTCTCTGCTGAACCATGAGACATCGGATCACCTCCTTTCGCTTGTTGGAACGTGCATCCTGTATGATTCGAGCGGATTCCGCGATCAAGTCTTGAACTCAACTTTTTTGACGTTAGGATTCCATGCTTCCCGGCGCCGGGTGGGGCGCCTTTTTCTTATCCGCGGCAGGTCTCGATGACCCGCGCCGGCTCCGGCCAGGCCGGGATGATCAAAAGCGGCGCGCCGGCGACCTCGATCGCGAAGCGGCCGCGACTGAAGGCCATCGCATCGAGCAGCGGATCCGAGGCAGCGAGCCGGGCGATCACGCCGCCCGCCTCGACCGTCGCCGGCAGGGCGCGCTGGCTGTCGCTGGCGCGCAGCGTGAGCGCGTTGCCGGAGGCGCCGGCGCGGCTGAGGCTGATGCGGCCGGAGCCTTCGCAGCGAACGGTGAAGACGCGGCCATAGCTGGCGTAGGCTCTGCCCGCGTCCTCCTCATAGCTCCAGTCCCCGGGAGTGAGCGGGGCGTCCTGCCATGCCAGCGGGGGCGGCGGCGGGAGTGGGCGCGGCGAGGGCGGACGCGCCGGCTCCGGCTGCGGGACGGCGACCGGCGGGGGCGGCGGCCTGCGGGTCGCGCAGGAGCCGAGCATCGCCAGCGCGGCGGCCGCGGCGCAGAGCTTCAGGTTACGCATCGAAAACGCTTTCGTCCTAACGGGCGGCCGGGGCCGGCGCGGCGGAGTTGGCGGCGGGAGCGGCTTCGTTAGCCGGCTCGGCGGCATTTACCTCAGGCGCGGCCGAAGCGGGCCGGGCCGCGCCGCCGCACTGCGCGAGGAAGCGCGCGACGTCGGGGCTCGGCGGAAGCGCGAGCGGCGCCACGTCGCCGATCCGGACGACGATCGGCGTGGTCGCCTGGCTGAGCGTTCCGATGAGGGTGTCGCTGGCGGAGAGCGAGGCGCGCAGCATGGGCACCGTGCCGCCGGCATTGGTCACGGCGAGCCGGCGCGTTTCGCTGCCGACCGTCACCAGCATCATCGGCAGGTCGCCGACCGGCGGGACCCCATGGCGCTGGAGCAGGACGCCGCGGCGCTCGTCGCAGCGCAGGCTGAAAATCGGCGGGGCGCCCGCCGGCCCGAATTCGAGGGCAGGGGCCTCGTCCTGAAGCGTCTCGCGCCAGTCGCCCAGCGCCAGCTCCTCGTCGTCCTGTTCGGGCGTGCGCACCCGCTCGACCGCCTGCACCTCATTGGAATCGGCGACCTCGGCCGCGTCCTCGGACCGGGCGCAGGCCGCCGCAAGCAGCAGGATCAGGGGAAATGCGCGTCTTGCCATCAGGCCCTCCAATGATTCGGGCCTTTAGCGGAGCCGCGAGGTCTGTGCACGCCAACCGGTCAGGCGGCGTCGTGGAAGATGATCCCCAGGGTGAAGCGAAGGCCCGAGCGGAGCCGGCTGACGCCATGGCGAATGTTGCGGCGGTGCCAGCCGCGACTGCCCTCCACCGGCCGTTCGCGCACCGGGAAGACGACGGCATCCCCGCGCCGAAGCGGCACCACCTCGGCGCGCGACTGCATGCGCGGCCGCTGCTCGGTCAGCACGAACTCGCCGCCGATAAAGTCCTCGCCCGGCTCGGAAAGGAGGATCGCGACCTGGAGCGGGAACAGCGTCTCGCCATAGACGTCCTGATGAAGCGCGTTCCAGTCGCCGGCTTCGTAGCGCAGCATGAGCGGGGTGGGCTTCGTCTGCCCCACGGCACGGCAGCGGGCGAGGAAGCTTTCGTGGTCGGGCGGATAGCGGGTGACGGTCCCGAGCGCTTCGGCCCAGCGATTGGCGAGCGCCGCGAGCGGCGGATAGAGCTGCGTGCGCAGGCTCGCGACCAGCTCCGGCAACGGATAGCCGAAATAGCGATAGACCCCGCGGCCATAACCATGGCGAGCCATTATCACCTCGCTGCGGAAGCGAGGGCGGTCGTGCCATGTTTCGATCAGGTGACCGCAGTCCTCGCTTCCAAGCAGGCCCGGGAGCAGCGCCCAGCCCTGTGCGTCCGTTTCCTGCGAAGCGGCGGGCCAGTCGATCTTGTTCAACATCAGGTCGGGCTAGCAGTCAGTCGCGACGCCCGCTTCCCGGGGCTTGCCGCCGAACCGACTCACCGCGATCCGCGCGCGCGGCGCCCCATCCGGATCGACTGCTGCTTGCCGTAGCGCGTCTTCCTCGTCCCCGGCTTGCCTTCGGTCGAATGTCCGAGGCGGGGCGCGCGGCTTTGCTCGGTGGCGAGGCCGAGCTCGCCCGCTTCGAGGCGGCGGATCTCGTCGCGAAGGCGCGCCGCTTCCTCGAATTCGAGGTCGCCGGCGGCCTTGCGCATGCGGCCCTCGAGATCCTCGATGTAAGCGCGCAGGTTGTGGCCGACGAGGTTCGGAGCCTCGTCGTCGCCAGTGTCGATGATGACGCTGTCGCGGTTCGAGACGTCGGCGAGGATGTCGGAGATGTTGCGCTTGATCGTCGTCGGGGTGATGCCGTGCGCCTGGTTATATTCCGACTGCTTCTGGCGTCGCCGATCGGTTTCCCTGAGCGCGCGGTCGATCGAACCGGTGATCGTGTCGGCGTAGAGGATGACCTTGCCCTCGACGTTGCGGGCGGCGCGGCCGATCGTCTGGATCAGCGAGGTCTCGGAGCGAAGGAAGCCCTCCTTGTCCGCATCGAGAATGGCGACCAGACCGCATTCCGGAATGTCCAGGCCCTCGCGCAGCAGGTTGATGCCGACGAGGACGTCGTAGACGCCCATCCGCAGGTCGCGAATGAGCTCGATGCGCTCCAGAGTCTCGACGTCCGAGTGCATGTAGCGGACCCTGAGACCCGCCTCGTGGAGGAACTCGGTGAGGTCCTCCGCCATTCGCTTCGTCAGCGTCGTGACGAGCGTCCTATAGCCCTTTCGCGCCGTCTCCTTCGCTTCGGCGATCAGGTCGTCCACCTGGTCTTCGACCGGCTTGATCTCGACCGGCGGGTCGATGAGGCCGGTGGGGCGGATGACCTGCTCGACGAAGACACCGCCGGTCTCGTTCATCTCCCAGGGGCCCGGCGTCGCCGACACAGCCACGGTCTGCGGGCGCATCGCATCCCATTCGTTGAAGCGCAGCGGCCGGTTGTCGATGCAGCTCGGGAGGCGGAAGCCATATTCGGCCAGCGTCAGCTTCCGCCGATGGTCGCCGCGGGCCATTGCGCCGACCTGCGGCACCGTCTGGTGGCTCTCGTCGACAAACAGGAGTGCGTTGTCGGGGAGAAACTCGAACAGGGTCGGCGGCGGCTCGCCGGGGAGGCGCCCGGTGAGGAAGCGGCTGTAATTCTCGATGCCGGCGCACGAGCCGGTGGCGGCGATCATCTCCAGGTCGAAATTGGTGCGCTGCTCGAGCCGCTGCGCCTCGAGCAGCTTCCCTTCCGCCTGAAGTTCCTTGAGGCGCTCGCCGAGCTCGTGCCGGATCGCCTCCATCGCCTGCTTCAGCGTCGGGCCGGGCGTCACATAGTGCGAGTTCGGATAGACCTTCACATAGTCGAGGCTCGCGATCTTCTTGCCCGTGAGCGGGTCGAACTCGACGATTTCCTCGATCTCGTCGCCGAAAAAGGCGACACGCCAAGCCATGTCCTCATAGTGGGACGGGAAGATCTCGAGATTGTCGCCGCGCACGCGGAAATTGCCGCGGGCGAAGGCCTGGTCGTTGCGCTTGTACTGGAGCGCGACGAGCTTCCTGACGATCTCGCGCTGGTCGACCGACTGCCCCTTCTTCAGGCCGAATGTCATCGCCGAATAGGTTTCGACCGAGCCGATGCCGTAGAGGCAGGAGACGCTGGCGACGATGATCACGTCATCGCGCTCGAGCAGCGAGCGGGTCGCGGAGTGTCGCATCCGGTCAATCGCCTCGTTCACGCTCGACTCCTTCTCGATATAGGTGTCGGAGCGCGGCACGTAGGCCTCAGGCTGATAGTAGTCGTAATAGCTGACAAAATATTCGACCGCATTGTCGGGGAAGAAGCTCTTGAACTCGCCATAGAGCTGGGCGGCAAGGATCTTGTTCGGCGCCAGCACGAGCGCCGGGCGCTGCAGCGCCTCCACCACCTTGGCCATGGTGAAGGTCTTGCCGGAGCCGGTGACGCCGAGCAGAACCTGCGTCTTCTCGCCCTGCCCCGCCTGCTCGACCAGCTCGGCGATCGCCTGCGGCTGGTCGCCCGCAGGTTGGTATTCCGAGACGATCTTGAACGGCCGCCCGCCTTCGGCCTTGTCGGGCCGCTGCGGTCGGTGCGGAACGAAGACCTCGCCGGTCTCCGGCTCGGCCAGGCTGGTGCGGATGGCGATACCCATCTTTCCCATATGGCCATTCCGTCTGCGGATCGCTAGCGTCCGGACCGTCAGCGGAGGGGCGAGTGCCACGGCTCCCGCGCACCGGGGAGCGGCCGCAGGCGAGTTCGGACGAACGGACAGGGAGATCCCGAATGAAGTATCTATTGACGGCCGGTACCGCCCTCCTTCTCGTCGCTTGCGGCAGCCAGAGCTCGACGCTCCAGCCGGGGCAGTGGGAGATGACGACGAAGATGACCGAGGTCGAGGCGCCCGGCATGCCCGAGGCTGCGCTCGCGCAGATGCGGACGGCGATGGCGAGCCAGACCCAGACCCGTTCCGACTGCATGACCCAGGAGGAAGCGAACAACCCGGCGGGCAACATCGTCAATGCCGGGACGCAGAGCGGCGGCTGCAACTTCACCGAATCGACCTTCGCCGGCGGCAATATCAACGTGCGGGGCACCTGCACCGGACCGGGCGGTCCGGGATCGATGCAGATGGCCATCACCGGCACCTACACGCAGACCGAGATCAACGGCCGCATCTCGACCGAGATGCAGGCACCCGCCGGAATGCCGGGCGGCGCGCAGTCGATCAGGGTATCCGGAACGCTGACCGGCCGGCGCACCGGAGAATGCGCAGCGAGCTAGCCCGACCGGCGGCGGCGGCGTTAGGGTGAACCGATGCGAAACAGTGTCGCGTTGCTGATCCTTCCCGCCGCCGCGTTCGCCGGCTGCGGCACGCCCGAGCCCGAGAACATGACCGCGGAAGAAGTGGCCGCCCAGCTCGCGGACATCCGCATCGAGCCCGGGCTGTGGCAGCTGACGAGCGCCGTCACCGATGTGCGAGCCCCGAACCTGCCGGTTCAGGTCCGCAACCGCATGATTGGCCCGCGCGCGCGGATGCGCCACTGCATCACGCCCGAGCAGGCGGCCCAGCCGAGCGCCAACTTCCTGGCGATGCGCGCCGACAGCGAGTGCGTCTATCGCGATTTCCAGCTCGAGGAGGGGCGGCTCAGGGGGACGATGACCTGCCCCGGGGTCACCGCCACGATGGAGGGCCGCTACGCGCCGCGAAGCTACGACACGCGAATGCAGATGCGCAGCCCGATGCCGGGCGGCGCGGTGATGACGCTCCAGGTTCGCGCGCAGGGGCGGCGGATCGGCGAGTGCGAGGAAGGAAAAGGCGGATGATCGGCTATGTGACGCTCGGCACGAACGATCTGGAAAAAGCGCGCGCCTTTTACGACGCCCTGCTCGCCGAGCTCGGCGCGACCCGGAAGATGGAATTTCCGGAGACAGGATTCACCTTGTACGGGACCGGCAATCGCAGGCCCGGCATCGCCGTCACCCGCCCCTATGACGGACAGCCGGCGACCCCTGGCAACGGCAACATGACGGCGATCGCCGCGGATAGCCGCGCGACCGTGGACAGGCTCCACGCCAAGGCGCTCGAACTCGGCGGCAGCGACGAAGGGGCGCCCGGCCTGCGTACGCCGGAAGGCCCGGGGGCTTTCTACGGCGCTTATTTTCGCGACCTCGACGGCAACAAGCTGTGCGTCTTCCGCATGGGACCGGCCGATTAGGGACCGCCCGGCAGCGGCGGGACGTCGAACCCCCGCCCGGCTTCGGTCGCGACGAAACGGTCCGGTGCCAGCCGCCGCGCTCGTGCCAGCGCCGCGAGCCGCCGCGGCGGATCGTCGATCGCCTCGAAGGTGAGCTGGAATGTGCCCCAATGGACGCCGAGCGCGCGCACCGGGTCGAGCGCTTCGAAGATCCGCATCGCCTCGGCGGGATCGACGTGGCTGCCCATCATGACGTCGCGGGGGATATAGGCGCCGATCGGGATGATCGCGAGGCGGAACGGGCCGTCTTGAGCGGCCTCCCCCACCCAGCTCCCGTCGCCCCAGCCGGTGTCGCCGCCGAAGAAGATGTTTCCGCCCGGAAGCCGCACCGTGAAGGCCGACCAGAGCGCACGGTTGCGGTCGGTGAACCAGCGCGAGCCCCAATGGTGGTTGCGCCGGACGATGACCTCCACGCCGGGCCGGACGTCGACGCGGCCGCCCCAGTCGCGGGCGACGGCGCGAACGCCGGCATTGGCGATAACGGTGTCGTTGCCGAGGCTGGTGACGATCAGCGGCCGGTCGCGCTGCCATAGCCGGCCCAGCGTCGGCAGATCCATATGGTCGTAATGGTTGTGGCTGACGAGGATGAGGTCGATCGTCGGCAGGTCTTCGAACCGCACTCCGGGGGCTCGAACGCGGCGCGGGCCGATGAAGGAGAAAGGCGAGGCGCGCTCCGACCAGATCGGGTCGGTGAGGATGTTGAGGCCGGCAGTCTGCACGAGCACGGTCGAGTGGCCGACCCAGGTGACCCGCATCGCCGCGCCGTCGACCCGCCGCGGCGGTACGGACGGGGCGACCGGCACATGGTCCGGCCACTGGGCGCGGTCGGCGGCGGCCCAGCGGCTCGCGAAGTTGCGGCGGTTCCCGATCGGCGGCGGCACGCCCGGGTTGAAGAAGCGCTCGCCGTCGAAATGGGCGCTCGGCGGTCCTTCATAATAGATGCG
>DASVVV010000055.1:0-3421 GCA_036386375.1 Allosphingosinicella sp.
GGATCGATCAGGCAGGTGAGAATCTCGCCGCATTTGCCGCGATCGAGCATGCCGTTGAACAATTCGATCTCGCCCGCCTCTTCGGCAAGGAAATGATGGACTTCCAGCCGGTCCATGAAACGGTTCTTGAGCTTCGCCAGCGCTTCGAGGAAGATCACCGACTGGCTGTCGCGATTGCCGTAGAAGAGCGTGAAGCGGCTGTCCGGCTCGGTCAGCAGCGCCGTCTTCAGCAGCGACATGACCGGCGTGATGCCAGAGCCGCCGGCAAATCCGACATAATGGTTCGCCGCGGCGGGATCGAAGTCCCAGGTGAAGCTGCCGTGCGGCGCCATGACGTCGATGGCGTCGCCGGGCTTGAGATTGTCGTTGGCCCAGTTCGAGAAGAGGCCGCCGGCGATGCGCTTGACGGTGACCTTCACCTCGCCGTCCTGCGGCGCGACGCAGAGCGAGTAGTTGCGGCGCACTTCTTCAGAGCCGATCTCAGCTTTCAGCGTCAAATGCTGGCCGGGCCTGAACTTGAACGTCTCCGCAAGCTCGCCGGGAACCTCGAACCGGATCGACTTCGCCGCGGCCGTCTCGGGAATGACCTCCGCGATCGTAAGGCGATGGAAGCCGGCGCTCATCTATGGCTCAATGGCATTTGAACAGGTCGAACGGCTCGGCGCACGCGCGGCAGCGCCACAGCGCCTTGCACGGGGTGGAGCCGAAGCGGCTTATCTCTTCGGTGTTGGCCGAGCCGCATTGCGGGCACTCGATTGCGTGCCTCGTGGGGGGCGCGATCCCGTAGCGGCGCAGCTTGTCCCGGCCTTCGCGGGTGATCCAGTCGGTGGTCCAGGGCGGCGCAAGGACGGTCTCGATCCGCACATGCCGGTAGGCGGCGGCATCGAGCGCGTCGCGGATGTCGCGCTCGATCACCTGAGTGGCCGGGCAGCCGGTGTAGGTCGGCGTGATCGTCACCCGCTCCGCCGTCACGGCGCGGACGATGCCGAGATCGACCACGGAGACGACGGGGATTTCGGGGTCCGGCACCGAGGCAAGGATCTGCCAAATCGCCTCCTGGCTCCCCTCCCCTCGATGGGGAGGGGCTGGGGGTGGGGTGAACCTTCGCGCCGCGCCCTGGCGCTGGAGGCGTTCACCCCCACCCAACCCTCCCCCATCAAGTGGGAGGGCTTCCAGGCGCGGCCTCGCCGCGCTGGCCCTGCGCCTCACCATGTCGCGTCCGGATAGGTGCGGGGGAGGAACTGCATCGCGGCCAGGAGGTGGCCGAGATGCTCGCTGTGGTGGCCGCGGCGACCGCCGAGGATCGGGCGCTGGTCCTTGGGCGGCTCGAGCGTCGCTTCGGCCAGCACGGCGGCGATGCGGCGGTCATATTCGTCGCGCAACGCCGCAAGGTCGGCGCCGAAGCCGCATTGCGCCGCGCGCGCCGCGACCTCGTCCATCTCGAACAGCTCGGGGACGAAGCGCCACATCCAGTCGAGCCCGTCGATCATCCGCCGCCGGCTCTCCTCGGTGCCGTCGCCGAGGCGGATCACCCATTCGGCGGCGAGTTCCTGATGATAAGTCACCTCGTTGACCGCCTTGGCGGCCACCGAGGCGATGAAGTCGTCGCTCGAGCCGGTCAGCCGGTCGAACAGCAGCTGCTGCCAGGTCGAGAAGAGCAATTGCCTCGCCATCGTCTGCGCGAAGTCGCCGTTCGGCTGTTCGACCAGCCAGCAATTGCGAAAATCCAGAACGTCGCGGTGGAAAGCGAGCGCGTCCCCGTCGCGGCCCCTCCCCTCCAGCTCCCCGGCGCGGCCGAGAAAGTGCGTCGCCTGGCCGATCAAGTCCAGGGCCATGTTGGCGAGGCTGAGATCGACCTCGACCGACGGCGCATGGCCGCACCATTCGCCGAGCCGCTGGCCGAGGATCAGGGCGTCGTCGCCGAGCCGCAGCAGATAGTCGAAGCGAACCTCGCGATGCTCGTCCGCGGCCGGCGCGTCGAACGCCCCTTGCCCGGTTGCGCTGGACGGAAGATCGATCGGGGGAAGCGACGCCATGCCCTAGCTCCTCCCCCTCATATGTGCTTCACGTCGTCGGGAATGTCGTAGAAGGTCGGGTGGCGGTAGACCTTGTCGGCCGCCGGATCGAAGAGAGCGGCGTCGTCGGACGGGTCCGAGGCGACGATCCGGGCCGACGGGACGACCCACAGGCTCACCCCTTCCATCCGCCGCGTATAGGTGTCGCGGGCGTGGCGCAGCGCGATCTCCGCGTCGGGCGCGTGCACCGACCCCACATGCCGGTGCGACATGCCGCCCTTCGAGCGGACGAACACTTCCCACAGCGGCCAATCCTTGCTCACCAGCACCTCGCTCGTCATTCCAGCGGAAGCTGGAATCTCATTGTCCCTGGCTCCGCTCCGGGGAAGGAACGGAGATCCCGGCTTTCGCCGGGATGACGTCTAGGCCGCCTTCGCCTTACGGCTCCGCTTCTCCGCCCAGGCGGCGGCGGCTTCGCGGATCCAGGCGCCGTCTTCCCAGGCGTCGCGCCTCGCCTTCATCCGCTCCTTCGCGACCGGGCCCTCGCCGCGGACGACGGCGTAGAATTCCTCCCAGTCCACCTCGCCGAAATCGTAATGGCCGCGCTGCTCGTTCCACGTCAGCGCCGGATCGGGAACCGTAAGGCCGATCGCGTCGGCCTGCGGGACAGTGATGTCGACGAACTTCTGGCGAAGCTCGTCATTGGTCTCGCGCTTGATCCGCCAGCGCATCGACTGGGCGGTGTTGGGGCTGTCGGCGTCGGGCGGGCCGAACATCATCAGCGACGGCCACCACCAGCGGTTGAGAGCGTCCTGCGCCATGCGCTTCTGGTCCGCGGTGCCGGACGCCATCGCCATCATGATCTCATAGCCCTGGCGCTGGTGGAAGCTCTCCTCCTTGCAGACACGGACCATGGCCCGGGCATAGGGCCCGTAGGAGGTGCGCTGGAGCGGCACCTGGTTCATGATCGCGGCGCCGTCGACCAGCCAGCCGATCGCGCCGATATCGGCCCAGGTCAGCGTCGGATAGTTGAAGATGGTGCTGTACTTGGCCTTACCGGAGTGAAGCGCTTCGATCATCTCCTCGCGGCTGGTGCCGAGCGTCTCGGCGGCGCTGTAGAGATAGAGGCCGTGGCCCGCCTCGTCCTGCACCTTGGCGAGCAGGATCGCCTTGCGCCTGAGCGACGGCGCCCGCGTGATCCAATTCCCTTCCGGCAGCATCCCCACGATCTCGCTATGCGCGTGCTGCGAGATCTGCCGGGTCAGCGTCCGTCGATAGGCCTCCGGCATCCAGTCCTTGGGCTCGATGAACTCGTCCGCCGCGACCCGCGCCTCGAAGGCGGCGAGCTTCTCCGGATCCTCGAGATTCTCGACCTTCGTCGTCTTCTGCAGCTCGGTCGTGTACAT
>DASVVV010000056.1:0-23115 GCA_036386375.1 Allosphingosinicella sp.
GGGTGTGGCGGTGGACAAGGGAGAAGATGCAGGCTCACCACGACGCCGGCCGCCTCGTTTACACGAGGAGCGGAATGCCTCGATATAAGCGGTATCTTGACGAGATGAAGGGAACTCCCGTCAACGACGTGTGGGTCGATATTTTTCCCATCAATTCACAAGCGCAGGAGCGCCTCGGCTATCCGACGCAGAAACCCCTTGCCCTCCTTGAGCGGATCATCGCCGCTTCGTCGAATGAAGGCGACGTCGTCCTCGACCCCTTCTGTGGCTGCGGCACCGCCGTTCACGCCGCGCAGAAGCTGGGGCGGGAATGGATCGGGATCGATATCACCCATCTCGCCATCAGCCTGATCGAGAAGCGCCTGAAGGATGCCTTTCCCGGCATCGCCTTCGAGGTTCACGGGACGCCCAAGGATCTCGCCTCGGCGCGCGACCTCGCCGAGCGCGACAAGTATCAGTTTCAATGGTGGGCGGTGTCGATGGTGGACGCCCTCCCCTTCGGCGGGAAGAAGAAGGGGGCCGACGGCGGCATCGACGGCATCATCTACTTCAAGCCGGACGGGAAGCGGACGGAGAAGGCGCTCGTCTCGGTCAAGGGCGGCGGCAACGTGTCGGTGAACATGATCCGCGACCTCCACTCGGCAATGGAGCGCGAAAAGGCGCCGATCGGCGTGTTCATCACCGCCGCGCTCCCCACCCGTCCGATGGAGGCCGAAGCGGCAGCCGTAGGGCGTTTCGAGAGCGAGGCGACCGGCCGCACATACCCACGTCTGCAGATCATCACCCTCGCCGAACTGTTCCAGGGCAAGAAGCCGGACATCCCCTTCGTCGACCCCGCCAGCGTCAAGCGCGCCAAGCGCGAAGAGACGGAACGACAGGATCGTTTGATATGACACTTTGGCTGATTAGAGGCGGCCGCAACGGTGAGTTCGAGTCCGAGGCTCTCGATACCAACCGCGCAATCATCGAATGGGGCCTTCCCGATCTCTCTTCCGTCCGGGATCGAGAGACCCTCCGGCGCCTGCTAGCTGAAAACTATCCCGGAGAATCGGCGAAGCGACTGAGCAATTGGGAAAGCCAACTGTGGCCTTTCCTGCAGGGAATTAGGGAAGGAGACCTGATCGCGCTCCCATTGAAGACCCGCGGAACGATCGCAGTGGGCCGTGTTACGGGAACTTATGAAAAGTTGCGCGGAGACTTGCACGGAAGACCCGTCCAGTGGTTCGCAGACATTCCCCGAGAGAAGGTTGGCCAGGACCTGCTTTATTCCCTTGGCGCCTTTATGACCGTTTGCCGAATCGAGCGGAACGAGGCCGAAACCCGCATCACGGCCCTAGCCAACGGCGGATCAGATCCAGGATTATCGCCCACCCCGGGCACAAGTGGCAAAGCGAGGGGCGGGAGCGCAGAGGTAGCTGACGAGACATCAGCGCCGGGGGTTGATCTGACCGCTGTCGCGGAAGGAGCCATTCAGCAGCGAATAAACGCCGCTTTCAAGGGTCATGGACTGTCCCGACTGATCGGGGCCATCCTCGAAACACAGGGTTATCACGTTCGTGTCTCGCCCGCAGGTCCGGACGGTGGCGTGGACGTGCTGGCCGGCAGGGGCGCGCTGGGATTCGACGCGCCACGCCTCGTTGTTCAAGTGAAATCCCAAGATACGCCGTTGGATGTGAGCGTGCTCCGAGAGTTGCAAGGAGTGATGCACCAGTTTTCGGCAGAGCAGGGTCTGCTCGTAGCGTGGGGTGGCGTTAAAAGGACGCTCGAGCAAGAGGCGCAGCGGCTGTTCTTTCAGGTTCGGCTATGGGACGCCGCGGACGTAGTCCGCGGCTTTCTCGAATCTTACGAGCGGCTGCCGGAGGATATTCAAGCAATTGTTCCTTGCAAGCGTATTTGGGTCCTCGCCGACGAACTCTAGCAAGGCAGTTCGGAACTGCCTTAGGCGAGGCACAGCTTAAGACACGCGTTCTCTCTCGCACGCAGGGTGCGCATGGATCCCGGCTTTCGCCGGGATGACGCCTTTGTCGGCTGCTCCTTGCCTACTCCGCCGGCTGAGGCGCGGGCTGGAGCTGGCTTTCCAGCTTCCGCGTCACCGCCAGGGGAGAGCCGGTGAAGCGGGCGAGCCTCGAGTAAAGGAGCGGGATCAGGAACAGGGTGATCAGCGTCGAGATGGCGACGCCCCAGACGATCACCGTCCCGATCGTGCTTCGCGCCGCGGCGCCGGCGCCGCCGGCGAGCATCAAAGGAACGGCGCCGGCGACGGTGGCGATCGAGGTCATCAGGATCGGGCGCAGCCGGCGCCGCGAGGCCTCGACGATCGCCGTTCCGATGTCGCGGCCGGAGTCGCGCAGCTGGTTGGCGAATTCGACGATGAGGATGCCGTTCTTCGCCGCCAGGCCGACCAGCATCACCAGCCCGACCTGGCTGTAGAGGTTCATCGTCTGGCCCATCGCCGCCAGGCCGACGATACCGCCGGCGACGGCGAGCGGAACGGTGGTGATGATGACGCCGGGATGGACGAAGCTTTCGAACTGCGCGGCGAGCAGCAGGTAGACGACGAGGATGGTCAGCAGGAAGACGAAGTAGATCGAGCCGCCGGCCTCGCGAAAGGCCTGACTTTCGCCGCGATAGCCGACCTGGACCACCTCCGGCTGGGCCGCCGCCGCCGTCTCGAGGAAGGTCAAGGCTTCGCCGAGCGAGTAACCGGGGGCGAGGCCGCCCGACAGCGTGATCGCCCGCAGCTTGTTGTAGCGGCCGAGGTCGCGCGCACCGGCCGCCTCGCGCACCTGCACGAGGTTCGACAAGGGCGTCAGCGTCCCCGTCCGGCCGCGGACATAGATCTGGGCGAGGGCAGCCTGGGTCGCGCGCGCGCTTTCCTCGGCCTGGACAACGACCCGATATTCCTCGCCGCGGTCGACATAGGTCGAGACCCGTCGCGAGCCGAGCAGGGTCTGGAGGGCGTTGCTGACGTCGGCGACCGAAACGCCGAGATCGCCCGCGCGGGCGGTGTCCACCTCGATCCTCAGCTGCGGCTTGGTCTCCTTATAGTCGCTGTCCAGGTTGACGATCCCGGGATTGTCGGCGGCGGCGGCCATGATCCGGTCGCGGGCGCGGGCGAGGTCGGCGTAGGTGGCGCCGGCAATGACGAAGCCGACCGGCTGGCTGCGGCCGCGGGTGAGCGAGTTTCGCACCTGCGCATTGCCGCGGACCGCGGGAATCTGGGCGAGCGCGCGGTTGACCTCAGTCACCAGATCGGCGGTGGTCTGCTCGCGTTCCTCCCACGGCTTCATGAAGAGGGCGAGCCCGCCATTGTTGAAGTCGTCGCTCGGGCCGAAGCCGCCCGGCGTGCGGACGATCAGCGACCGCACGGCGCCTTCGCCGACCATCGGCAGCAGCTGCGCCTGGACGTCGGCCATGTAGCGGTCCATCTCCGCGAAGCCGGTCCCTTCGGGCGCGCTCACCGTCGCATTGACGATGCCGGTATCCTCGGCCGGCACCAGCTCCGACTGGAGGGTGAAGAACAGGCCGCCGGCGGCCGCCAGGAACAGCACCACGCCGGCGACCGGGATCAGCGGGCGGCGAAGCACCTTTTCGAGCCAGCGCCCATAGGTCGCCTCGACCCGCCGGAAAGTGCGGTCGACCCGCGCCGGAAAGCCTTTGCGCTCCTCGTGCCGAAGCAGCTTCGAGCAGAGCATGGGCGCCAGGCTGAGCGCGAAGAAGCCCGAAAAGGCGACCGCGCCGATCATCGCCGCGGCGAGCTCTCGGAACAGGAGGCCGGTCTGGCCGGCGATGAACATGATCGGGACGAACACCGCGCACACGACCATCGTCGTCGACAGCACGGCGAAGCCGACCTGGCGGGCGCCGTTATAGGCGGCGGCAAGCGGCGGCTCGCCTTCCTCGATGCGGTGATAGACGTTCTCGAGCACGACGATCGCGTCGTCGACGACAATGCCGATCGACAGGACCAAGGCGAGCAGGGTCAGCAGGTTGATCGAAAAGCCGAACGCCCACAGCACGGCGAAGCTGGCGGTCAGGCACAAGGGGACCGTCACCGCCGGGATCAGGGTGGCGCGCCAGCTCCCCAGGAACAGATAGATGACCAGCACGACCAGGATCGCGGCTTCGGCGAGCGTCGCCCAGACCTTTTCGATGGCGCGGTCGATGAATTGGGATTCGTCGGAGCCGACGGTGATTTCCATCCCCTCGGGAAGCGACGGCCGCACCTGCTCGACCATGGCCTTGGCGGCCTCGGCGACGGCGAGCGTGTTGGCGCCGGACTGACGGATGATCGCGAGGCCGATCGCCGGATTGCCGTTCAGCCGGAAGGCGCTGTAGGGATTTTCGGGGCCCTGCTCGACGCGCGCGACGTCGCCGAGCCGCACCAGATAGCCGTCGCTGCCGCGCCCGATCACCAGCTGCGAAAATTGCGCCGCCGTCTGGAACGGCCGGTCGACGCGCAAGGTGACGTTCTGCTGCGCCGATTCGAGGCGCCCGGCGGGCAGCTCGACATTCTGGGTGCGAAGCGCATTTTCGATGTCGGCCGGCGTCACGCCGAAGGCGGCGAGCCGCTCGGGCCGCATCCACACCCGCATCGCCGGGCGGGCCTCGCCGCCGATGAATACGCGCGCCACCCCGTCGATCGAGGAGAAGCGGTCGACCAGGTTGCGGTCCGCCCAGTCGGTCAGCTGCAGCGGCGTCCAGCCCGGCTTGGAGATGACCAGGAACATGATCGGCGAGGCATCGGCATCGACCTTACGCACCACCGGCGGCTCGATCTCCTGCGGGAGGCTCGAAGCCGCCGCGCCGACGCGGTCGCGCACGTCGTTGGCGGCCGAATCGATGTTTCGGCCCGGCGCGAACTCGATCGTGATCTCCGACTGGCCGTCGCGCGAGCGGGACGTGATCGTCTGAAGCCCTTCGAGCCCCGCAAGCTGCTCCTCGAGCACCTGGGTGACGCGGGTCTCGACGACGTTGGCGGCCGCTCCGATATAGCCGGTCTGGACCGAGACGATCGGCGGATCGACGTCCGGATATTCGCGTACCGACAGGCTGAAGAAGCCGACGATGCCGACGACGGCGACCAGCATCGCCACCACCGCCGCGAAGACCGGGCGCCGGACCGAAAGGTCGGAAAGCTTCATCGGCTACCCGCCCTGCCGCGTCCGCCGGGGCTGAGCATTGCGTGCGCCGGCGAGACGCACCTGCATGCCGTCGGCCACCTTGACGACGCCTTCGGTGACGACCCGCTGCCCCGGCCGAAGCCCCTCGACGATCTCGACCCGCCCGCCCGTGCGAACGCCGGTCCTTACCGGGACGCGCCGTGCCCTGCTCCTCTCGTCGACGACATAGACGAAGCGGCTCTCGCCCTCGCCGATGACGGCGAGTTCCGGCACGGATAGCGCCGCTCGAGGCGTATTCTCGATGATGACGGTAACGAGCATGCCGGGCCGCAGCAGCCGTTGCGGGTTCGGCAGCCGCGCCCGAACCATGATCGCCCTGGTATTGGGGTCGACGACGGGATCGATGGTGTGGATGGTGCCCCGCAGCGGCTGATCGGGATAGGCGGCCGAGCGGGCCTCGATCGGAAGACCGGGCCGGATCGCGGACAGCACCGTCTCCGGCACCGTGAAATCGAGCTTGATGGTCGAGACGTCGCTGATCGTCGCGATCTCGGTGCCCTGCCCCGCGATCGCGCCGACGGAGATGTTGCGAAGGCTGACCCAGCCCGAGAAGGGCGCGCGGATCACCCTCTCGCCTATCTGCGCCTCGACGCCCTGCGTCTGCGCGCGCGCGGCCGCGGCGGCGGCGGCCTGCGCCTCGTAATCGGCGCGTGAGACGAAGCCGCGCGCCTTGAGCGTCGCGAGCCGCTGCAGCTGCTGCTGCGCCTCGCGCGCGCGGGCCTGGACCTCGCGCAGCTCGGCGGTTTGCTGGGCCTGCTGGAGGACGGCGACGACCTGCCCCTGACGGACGAAGCTGCCGTCGTCGAAATTGAGCCGGACGATCCGCTCCGTTACCGGCGCCGACAGCGTCACCTGCTCGTTGGCGCGGGCGGTGCCGACCGCCTCGATGCGGTCGGCGAACCGCATCGTCGTCGCCGGCTCGGCCTTGACCAAAGGCGGCGGCCGCTCGCCCTTCTGCTTGCTCTCGCCGCCGCCGCAGGCCGCGAGCAGCAGCAAGGCCGGAAGCAAGAAGCCTTTCAATTTCAGCATTGTGCAGCGCAGCTAGAGGGGCGCGCCGGCCTTATCAAGTGCGGGTCGCCCCAATCAGGAACTCGACATTCCCCTCCGGGCCGGTGATCGGACTCGGAGTGACGCCGGCGACCGCCCAGCCGCGCGAGCGCAGCCACTGCGCGGCGGCGGCGCAGACGCGCTCGTGGACCGCCGGGTCCCGTACCACTCCGCCCTTGCCGATCTCGAGCCGCTCGGCCTCGAACTGCGGCTTGACCAGCGCGATCAGGCGCCCGCCGGGGCGGGCGAAGTCCAGCGCCTTGTCGAGCACCTTGGCCAGCCCGATGAAGCTCGCGTCGCAGACGATGAGGTCGACCGGCTCGGTGATAATCTCTTCGGCCAGGTAACGCGCGTTGGTCTGCTCGTGCACGACCACCCGCGGGTGTTGCCTGAGCTTCCAGGCGAGCTGGTTGGTGCCGACGTCGACCGCGAACACCTTCGCCGCGCCCTTGTGGAGGAGCACGTCGGTGAACCCGCCGGTCGAGGCGCCGACGTCCAGCGCCACCGCGCCCGCCGCATCCCAGCCGAAATGCTCGAGCGCATGGGCGAGCTTGATGCCGCCGCGCGAGACCCAGGGATGGTCCTTCCCCCGCACCTCCAGCGGCGCGTCCGCGGGGAGGGTGTGCCCCGCTTTCTCGATCTTGCGCTCGCCCGAAAAAACGACGCCGGCCAGGATCAAGGCCTGCGCCTTCGCTCGGCTTTCGGCGAGCCCGCGCTCGACCAGCAGCTGATCGGCGCGCGCTTTGCTCATTCTACCGGTTAGGCAGCCCGCGCGCGGCGCGCTCGGCGCGGATGCTGTCCTTGTTGCGGCGGACATAGTCGATCAGCGTCGCCAGGCCGCCGCGCTGGTCGGCGATCGCGGCGGTGCACGGCGCCTTCGGCTCGAAGCCGTTGGGGGTTTGCTCGTCCCACTCGAGCGCCCGCTGCATCGCCGCCGCCCAGGCGTCCGGATCGGCACCGGCATGCTCGTTGATCGGCCGGCCGGCCACCTCCTGCAGCGAAGCGAAGAGGGCGGGCTCGGTGCCTGGCGGAAGGTCCGGGTGGCAGGCGAGCCGCGTCCGGTAGCGCAGCTGGCCGGCATAGAACCAGAAGAGCGCTTCGTCCTTGCGGTTCGCCTCGAACAGCCGGGTGGCGAGGATGTAGTAGAAAGCCGGATGCTGGGCGGGGATGATCGCGATCAGCCGATCCAGATCCATCGTTTGCGGGTCGACGCTGTCGTCGCAGCGCGGCCGCTCAGGCCGATGGCGAAGCGTCCCTTCCACCGCACCGATGCCATGGGCCTGGACCGAGCAGGGGATCGGCCGCTGCTGCGCCGCTTCCGCGACCTCCGCGGCGCTTGAATTGTTTCCCGCAGCGTCGGTGTCGCAGCCTCCAGCCGCCAAGGCCAGCAGCCCGACGGCCGCGATCCGCCTCAAGCCCGCGCGCCCTCGACGACGGCGGCGCTGTTGTGGCGGAGCGCCTTCAAGACGGTCGCGACGATCCCGTCGGCGTCGAGCCCTGCCTCGGCATATTGCTTCTCGGGTTTGTCCTGGTCCTGGAAACGGTCGGGCAGCCGCATCGTGCGAAGCTTCAGGCCGGAATCGATCAGACCCTCGTCGCTGGCGAGGGTCAGGACGTGAGCGCCGAGCCCGCCGATCGCCGCCTCCTCGATCGTCACCACCACTTCATGGGTGGTGGCCAGGCGACGGATCAGCGCGGAATCGAGCGGCTTGGCGAAGCGAAGGTCCGCCACCGTCGCCGAAAGCCCCATGCCGTCGAGCGTGTCGGCCGCTTTCAGCGCCTCGGCGAGCCGCGTGCCGAGCGACAGGATGGCGACCTTCTTGCCCTGGCGGACCACCCGCCCCTTGCCGATCTCGAGCCGCTCGGGGATCTGCGGAAGCGGAACGCCGACGCCGTTGCCGCGCGGATAGCGCACCGCGCTCGGCCCGCTATCGTGCAGCGCCATCGTGTGCACCATGTTGACGAGCTCCGCCTCGTCGGCTGCGGCCATCACCACGAAATTGGGCAAAGTGCAGAGATAGGCCAGATCGAAGCTGCCGGCGTGAGTGGCGCCGTCCGCCCCGACCAGCCCGGCACGATCCATCGCGAAACGCACCGGCAAATTCTGGATGGCGACGTCGTGGACGACCTGGTCGTAGGCGCGCTGCAGGAAGGTGGAGTAAATCGCGCAGAAGGGACGATAGCCCTGCGCCGCAAGCCCAGCCGCGAAGGTCACCGCATGTTGCTCGGCGATGCCGACGTCGAAGGTCCGCTCGGGAAACTTCGCCTCGAACTTGTCGAGCCCGGTCCCCGACGGCATCGCCGCGGTGATAGCCACCACCTTCTCGTCGCGCTCGGCCTCGCCGATCAGCGCCGTCGCGAACACGCCGGTATAGCTGGGCGGCCCCGCCTCGGCCTTGGCCTGGGTGCCCGTGATGACGTCGAACTTCTGGACGCCGTGATATTTGTCCGCCGCCGCTTCGGCGGGGCCATAGCCCTTGCCCTTCTTGGTGACGACGTGAACCAGCATCGGCCCCTCGTCGGCGTCGCGGACATTTTCCAGAACTTCGACCAAAGCGTCCACATTATGCCCGTCCACCGGGCCGACATAATAAAAGCCCAGCTCCTCGAAGAGCGTGCCGCCCGTGGCGAGGCCGCGCGCATATTCCTCGATCTTGCGGGCGGTGTTGTGGAGCGGGTCCGGGAGCTTGCGGGCGATGCGTTGCGCGACGTGGCGCACGGTGAGATATTTGCCCGACGAGACCAGCCGCGCCAGATAATTGGACAGCCCGCCGACCGGCGGCGCGATCGACATGTCGTTATCGTTGAGGATGACGACGAGCCGGTTTCCGGCCGCTTCGGCATTGTTCATCGCCTCATAGGCCATCCCCGCCGACATCGCGCCGTCGCCGATCACCGCGATCGCCTTGCCCGGCGCACCGGACAGCTTGTTGGCGACCGCGAAACCCAGCGCCGCCGAGATCGACGTCGAGCTGTGGGCCGCCCCGAACGGATCGTATTCGCTCTCCGAGCGCTTCGTGAAGCCGGACAGGCCGCCGCCCATTCTGAGCGTGCGGATGCGAGCGCGGCGGCCGGTGATGATCTTGTGCGGATAGGCCTGGTGGCCGACGTCCCAGATCAGCCGGTCGCGCGGCGTCTCGAAGACATAGTGAAGCGCCACCGTCAGCTCGACGACGCCGAGCCCGGCGCCGAGATGGCCGCCGGTCACCGACACGGCGGAGATTGTCTCGGCGCGCAGTTCGTCGGCGAGTTGGCGAAGCTGCGGCCGCGCCAGCGCGCGCAGCTGCTCCGGCGTGCTCACGAGATCGAGCAGGGGTGTAGCAGGTCTGTCGGTCATCAGGCGGCTCACACAGCCTATACACGAGCGTGCGACCAAGGGAAGCCAAAGCCGACGTGCCCGCCGCGCCACACAGGTCGCCTGCCCCCACTTGCCGAACTGCATCAACTTCTATAGCTTATTGTAGTTGCTTCGTTTTCCGACAGGGTAACGGTACAGCGGCGGCTAACGGGGAAGCCGCGCAAACTGACAGCTGTACTTGCCTCGGCTCTGCGGCGGACGAGGATGAACTGCCGCAGACGCGCGTCTGCGGGGAACACCAGGGGGGGCTGAGGGCGGTGGCGACAACAGGATATTCGGTTTTCACGTTGACGACGACGGCTGTCGCGGACGCGGTCATGAGCCTCGACGGGACGCGGCTCTACGTGTCCCGGTCGGATGGGAAGCTCGACATCTTCGACCTTGCCACTCACTCGAAGGTCGACACACTCGCGGTCGGCAAGTCGCTCGGAGCGATCAGCATCAGCGAGGACGGCTCCTACCTGCTCATCGTTGAACGCCAGCCAGCTGCAGGCAAGTCCACTATTTACCGCGTGGAGACGGACACAGGTGCCAAGCAGGCGTTCTCGAAAAACGGCTCAGCTTTTTACGACGTCGAGCTGGTGGACGGCGATACAGCTATTCTCACCGGCGATGGCGAGAACATTACGACCTTTCAGCCGACGACAGGTACCTTCGGATCGATCACTGGCGGCGCATTCTATTCCGACATCCAGACCGTGATCGTCGAGGACGACCGTTACAGCCTGCTCGCGGAACCCCTCATTGGAAATGGACCCTTATTTCTCTTCGACGACCAGCAAAACAAGATTGTTGCCGATGGAGACACTTACGACGGTGGGGGCGACGGTTTTAACTTCGGCGAACAGGCGATCAGCGAGGAAGCCGGCATAGTTATTCAATTTAACTACTATACTCGGCTTCGAGTTTACGATCTTGATCTAAATTTTCTCAAGTACGTGGATGTCGGCGGCACTGTGGTCGGCCTAGCGTTCGACGAGACCGGCCAGCACGCATTCATCTACTTCGCCGACGGCGGCGTGGTGAAATATGACGTTTCGACCTGGACCGCCGTCGAAAGCTTCGATGTCGCGGCATCCGGATGGCACAACGAGATCGGGTACGGCAATCAGCTGCTTCTCGACGACGCGGGCCGGTACATCAGCGTTTTGGACTATAACGCGGACACGGTTCGGCTCATCGATCTGAGCGCGCGCAACGAAACCATCAACGGAACGCCAGTCGAGGACGAGCTCTATGGCGGCGACGGCGACGACGTGCTGAACGGCAAGGGCGGCAATGACGTGCTGGACGGCGGCGCCGGCGCCGACCGCATGTCCGGGGGCGCCGGCGACGACCGCTTCATAGTGGATCAGTCGGACGACGTGGTCACGGAGCTTTCCGGAGCGGGGAACGACTCGGTCGAGGCATCCGCAAGCTTCAGGCTTTCGGCCAATGTCGAGGAGCTGAAGCTGACCGGCAGCGCCGTCTCTGCAATCGGCAATGCGCTTGGCAACTTGCTCGCCGGCAACTCCGCGGCGAACATCATCGACGGTGCCGCCGGGAGCGATACGATGATCGGCGGGGTCGGCGACGATGTCTATTATGTCGACCGTCCGTCCGACACGATAGTCGAGTCGAGCGGCGAGGGAGACGACACGGCAAGGAGCTCGGCGAGCTACGCCTTGGCGGCTGAAGTTGAAAATCTCGTCCTGCTGGGACGGGCGGTCGAGGGTTCCGGCAATGAGCTGGCGAACCGCATCAGCGGCAATTCCGCATCCAACCTGCTCAAGGGCCTCGCCGGTGACGACCTGCTCGATGGCGGCACCGGCGCCGACACGATGGAGGGAGGCGCCGGTTCGGACACCTATTTCGTCGACAACTCATCCGACAAGGTCGTCGAGACGAGCGCCACCGGCGGCACCGACAAGGTGAACAGCTCCGTGAGCTTCGCGCTCGGTGCGAACGTCGAGGAGCTCGTGCTTACGGGCGGGTGGTCGGTGAACGGCACGGGCAACATCCTTGCCAACGTCATCAGCGGCAATTCAGGCGCCAACCGCCTCGACGGCAAGGGCGGAGCCGATACGATGATCGGCGGCAAGGGCGACGACACCTTCGTCGTCGACAATTCCGGCGACCAGGTGATCGAGGAGGCGCAAGCAGGGACGGACACGGTCGAGACCTCGCTCAGCTTCACCCTCGCGCCCAATCTCGAGAACCTCCTGCTCACCGGAAGCTTCAATCGTAACGGCCACGGCAATGCGGCCAACAACCTCATCACCGGCAATGACGGCGGCAACAGGCTCGGGGGCGGCGGCGGCAGCGATGTGATAAACGGCGGGGCGGGCAACGACACCATCAACGGCGATCTCGGCAAAGACCGCCTCACCGGCGGCGAGGGCCTGGACAATTTCGTCTTCGGTGCGCTCGGTCCGGCCAATGCCGACAGCATCGCCGACTTTTCGGTCGCAGAGGACAGTATCAAGCTTTCTCGGGCCGCCTTCGGAAAGGCCGGCCCCGCCGGAACCCTGAGCGCAGGCGCCTTCCACCAAGGTACCGCCGCAGCGGATGCGGACGACCGGATCGTCTACGATCAGGCCACCGGCCGGATTTTCTACGATCCCGATGGCATCGGAACGGCCGGCCAAGTGCTGTTCGCCACCGTTACAGCCGGAACCGCCCTTACCCACGCGGATTTCGTCGTTTTCGGCTAGCCCGGAGCCTCATCCGGACGAGCCGCGAACCTTATTCCGATTCACAATCCCCGCAGCGGCCCCTCACCTCGATCACCGGGCGCGCCGGCGAGAATCCGGCCGCCTTGGCCGCCTCGCGCACGCCGCCGGTGAGGCGATCGTCATCGATATGCGTCGCCTGACCGCACGTGTCGCAGATGAGGAAGATGCAGTCGTGCAGGCAGTCGGGATGGTCGTTGGCGATATAGGCGTTGGCGCTCTCGACACGGCTGGCGAGGTTGGCGCCGACGAACAGATCGAGGATGCGATAGACGCTGTTGGCCGCGACCCGTCGGCCCTGGTCCTGGCTGACCTTCTCGGCGATGTCGTAGGCTGAAGCCGGCCGGTCGAAGCTCGCCAGCGCGGCGAAGACGGCGGCGCGCATCGGCGTCCACTGTTCGCCCGAGCGCTCCATCGTCGATTGCGCCGCCTCTGTAAGGCCGGCGCCCGAATGGCTGTTGTGATGGTGCTGCGCCATGGAAAAGAATGTAGGCGCTTGGCCCGCGTGCGGCAAGTTATGCACCGTCTTGAGCAGCCGTCATCCTGACGTTGGGGCGCCCCGCTTGCCGACGCGAAGCGATTCAGACCACCGCGCGGCGGTTGAGGTCGTGGCCGAGCGCCAGGATCAGCACGCCCGCGACCGAATAGACGGTGGTGATGCCGCCATGGTCGAGCGTCAGCGCGCCGCCCATGATGCCGAGGCCAAGGCTGCCGATCGCGGCCGGCAGCATGAAGCCGTGGCGGCGGATGCCGCGGCCGAGGCCGAGCACGCCGAGCACGAGCGCGAGCATCATGCCCACCTCATGGACCATCGGGTCGAGCAGCAGCCCGCCCGCCGAAGCGAGCACCGCGACGAAGACGGCGCTGGCGATGCAGTGGACGACGCAAAGCCCCGACAGGCCGATGGCCAGCCGGTCGATGCTCGCATTGCCGATCGCCCTTTCCACGCCGCTCCCAGTCCCTTTCGTCTGCCGCCCCTATAAGGGCCGAACAGTAAAGTTACAACATATCATCTGCGATCCGGTTCCCAGGCCGTTTGCAATCGGCGCCGCCCGCGCCATAGCGCCGCCATGCTCCGGCGCCCCTCCAGCCCCCTGCCCCGCCCGCGCGCCGTCGCCGCCTGGCTGTTCCTGGTCGCCGCGATGGTTTTCCTGATGATCGTCGTCGGCGGCATCACCCGGCTTACCGAATCGGGCCTCTCGATCGTTCGCTGGGAGCCGGTGTCGGGCGCGCTCCCGCCGCTCGGCGAGGCGCGGTGGCAGGCCGAGTTCGACGCTTATCGCACGACGCCGCAATTCCAGCAGGTCAACAGCGCGATGACGCTGGAGGATTTCAAGACCATCTATTTCTGGGAATATGTCCACCGGCTGCTCGGGCGGCTGATCGGCTTCATCTTCGCCATTCCGTTGCTGTGGTTCTGGTGGCGGCGCGCGATCCCGGCGGGCTACGGCTGGAAGCTCGGCGGATTGCTCGCCTTGGGCGGCCTGCAGGGGGCGATCGGCTGGTGGATGGTTCGCTCCGGCCTGGTGGACGTGCCGGAGGTCAGCCACATCCGGCTTGCCGTCCATTTGCTGACGGCGCTGCTCATCTTCGGAGCGACCATCTGGGTGGCCCTCGATCTGCGCGCGCTGGCGCGCGGGGCTGGGCAGCCGCCGGCGCGCGCGCCTCTGCTCGCCATCTGGGCCTTGTGCCTGCTCTTCCTCCAATTCCTGTTCGGCGCCTATGTGGCCGGGCTCGAGGCGGGCTATGCCTTCAACAGCTGGCCGCTGATGGGCGACGAACTGTTCCCCTCGGGGACGCCCTGGCTCGAGCCTTGGCTCAGCAACTTCGCCGACAACCCGATCGTCGTCCAGTTCGTGCACCGCTGGCTCGCCTTCGTCGTCGCCGCGGTGGCGCTCTGGCTCAGCCTGGCCGCCTGGGCGCGCGGGCTTCGGCGCGAGGGCGGAGCGCTGGTCGCCGCGGTCGCCATCCAGATCCTGCTCGGCATCCTCACCATCCTTTCGGGCGTGCAGATCGACATCGCGGTCGCGCACCAAGGCATGGCGGCCTTGCTGCTCGCCGCAATGGTCGTCGCCGCCCACCGGCTCGGGGAAAGCGCCCCGGTCGCCGCCGTTCCACCGGCGGCGGCCGCCCAGGAAGACCTCAAGGAAGCCGCGGCATGAGCGAGATCGTCAGCGTCTACGCCACTTTCGGAAGCGACGAAGAAGCCCACCGTATCGCTCGCGCCGTCGTCGAGGAACGCCTCGCCGCCTGCGCCAACATCCTGGGCCCCTGCCATTCCATCTATCGCTGGCAGGGCAAGATCGAGGAAGCCGAGGAGATCGCCGCCATCTTCAAGACCCGGGCCGACGCCGCCCCACGCCTCGTGGCGCGAATCGCCGACCTGCACAGCTACGACGTGCCGGCGGCGGTCGTCTGGCCGATCGAGCAGGGCCTGCGCCCCTATCTCGATTGGGTAGCGGGCGCGTCGTCCGGAGCGGATTAGCCGGCGGCCGCTTGCCATTCCTCCAGGCGGAGACCGGGAATGTCGCGGAAATCGCGGCCATTCATGGTCAGCAGGGTCAGATCGTGGGCGATGGCCGTGGCGGCGATCATGCGATCGGCAACGCGCGGCCGCGAATAGCCGACGGCCGCGAGGATCGACCTGTAGGCGGCGAGGGCGTCGGCTTCGAAGGGATGAATGGTGAGGTTGGCGAGGATGAGATCGACCGCGGCCCGGCGCGCGCCGGCATGAGCGGGCTGGGCACAGACTCCGTTCTCGAGCTCCACGTGGCTGATGATGGAAAGGCTCGGTCGCACCTCGAGGTCGCGCATGCGGTGGCTGATCGCGCCATCCCCGTCGCGCAGGCGGATGGCGATATTGGTATCGATCAGCCAGCCCATGCCTAAAGGCCGGGCCGCTCCGGAAACTCGATCGGCTCACGCTCCTGGACCGAGGGCGGCTTTGAAAGCCGCGCCAGCTCATCGAGGAAAGCGAGCCACTTTCGCCTCTCCTCGTCCGGGTCGGGGAGCGGGCGGACCGTCAGCACATTGCCGTTCCGCTCGATGCTCACCTCCTGGTTCGGTCCCACGCCAAGCTCCCTGGGGAGGCGCAGGGCGACGCTGTTGCCGCTTTTGAAGGTCTTTGTGGTCACAGCCGCCATATATACGGGATATACGCGATTGACCGCCCAAGCAACGCCGCCCCAACTTCGTGGTAACCTGATACCTCCTATGGAGACCGCGGATTTGCTTGACTTTTTGGCTTCTCACTGCCACTTCGCCGCCGTCCGCGCCGCTCCCGAACGAGCGGCGCTGCTCATTTGAAAAGGTCTCATGGCCATGAAGGCGCTGATGAAGACCACCAAGGCCGTCAAGCCGGCCGAGGTGGAGAAGAAATGGCATCTGATCGATGCCGACGGGCTGGTGGTCGGGCGTTTGGCCACGATCGTCGCCAACCTGCTGCGCGGCAAGCACAAGCCGTCCTTCACGCCGCACGTCGATTGCGGCGACCATGTCGTCATCGTCAATGCCGACAAGGTCCGCTTCACCGGCCGCAAGCTCGCGCAGAAGATCTATTACAAGCACACCGGCTATCCGGGCGGCCTCAAGGAGATCACCGCCGGAAAGGTGCTGGAAGGCCGCTTCCCCGAGCGCGTCCTTGAAAAGGCGATCGAGCGGATGATCCCGCGCGGGCCGCTGGGCCGCCAGCAGATGCGCTCGCTTCACCTCTATTCCGGGACCGAGCATCCGCATGCCGGCCAGAACCCGGAAACCCTCGACGTCGCGGGCATGAACCGCAAGAACAAGGTGGGTCAATGATGTCCGATACCCGTCAATCGCTTTCCGACCTCGCCGAGCTGACCGGCGGCGAAGCCCCGCCGCCCGCGCCGGAAGCAACCGGGGCGGACACCCCGCAGCCACGCGGCCCGGCCGCGCCGCTGCGCGAGCAGGAGCTCGACAAGCAGGGCCGGGCCTATGCGACCGGCCGCCGCAAGGACGCCGTCGCGCGCGTCTGGCTGAAGCCGGGCAGCGGCACCATCACGGTCAACGGCCGCGACCAGAGCGTCTATTTCGCCCGGCCGACGCTCCGGCTGATCATCAACCAGGTGTTCGACGTCACCGACCGCCGCGGCCAGTATGACGTCGTCGCCACCGTTTCGGGCGGCGGCCTTTCCGGCCAGGCCGGCGCCGTCCGCCACGGCATCAGCACCGCGCTCACCCGTTTCGAGCCCGCGCTTCGCCCCGCGGTCAAGCAATTGGGCTTCCTGACCCGCGATCCGCGCGTCGTCGAGCGCAAGAAATACGGCCGCGCCAAGGCCCGCCGCAGCTTCCAGTTCTCGAAGCGCTAACGCTTGCGGGGCGCCCGGGCGTGGCCCTTGCCGCCGCCGCGGCGCTTCGCTACGGAGCGGGGCAATCCGGCAGTGGAGGAAAGCGCGACAGTCCGATCAGGGGCTGGGCAGCGGGCCTTTGCCCGGAAGGCCGGCCGCACTATCTGATCGGCACGGCGCCGACGGGACGAAGGACGAAGCGAGCGAGACATGGCACGAGTGAATCCCGGCGAATTCCTTCGGCAGGTCCGCGCCGAGACCGCCAAGATCGTCTGGCCGACGCGCAAGGAGACGATGATGACCGCCCTGATGGTGGTGATCATGACTTCGCTGCTCGCGCTCTTCTTCTTCGGCGTCGACACCGCCTTCAGCTCGATCGTCCAGGCGCTGCTCGGCCTGCTCGCCTGACCCCTCAAGGAATACGGGAAGACCGACAATGTCCCGCTGGTACATCATCCACGCTTATTCGGGCTTCGAGAACAAGGTGCGCGACGCCATCCAGTCGGAGGCGACGCGGCTCGGGCTCGACCAGCTGGTCGAGGCGGTCGAGGTTCCGACCGAGAAGGTGACCGAGGTCCGCCGCGGCAAGAAGGTCACCTCCGACCGCAAGTTCTTCCCCGGCTACGTGCTCGCCAAGCTCAGGATGAACGACGACGTCTACCACCTCGTCAAGAACACGCCGAAGGTGACCGGCTTCCTGGGCTCCTCCGGCAAGCCGCAGCCGATCTCGGACGCCGAGGCCGCGCGCATCCTCAACACCAAGGACGAGGCCGCCGCCGCCGCGCCCAAGCAGAAGATCAGCGTCGATTATGAGATTGGCGACCAGGTGAAGGTGCTCGACGGCCCGTTCGCGAGCTTCAACGGCCTCGTCGAGGAGCTCGATTTCGATCGCGGCCGGGTGAAGGTCGGAGTCTCGATCTTCGGCCGAGCCACGCCCGTCGAGCTGGAGTTCGAGCAGGTCGAACGCGTGAAGTGACGGCCTCAGCCGTCATCCCCGACCTGATCCCCGGGATCCACCTCCTTTGAAAAAGCCGGCCGCGAGCTCCGGCCTTTTTGGTTTCGCCACAGCCGGCTCGAGATCGGCTCGCGGGGAGCTGACATCGATCGCGACGCCGCCCCGCTTGGCCAGCGGCGCTGCCCAGCAGGGGATTCGCGCCGGAACCAGGCCCCCCGCGTCCTCAGAAGACGATGAAATCAGCGTTCGACAGCGTCAGGCCGGCGGTGACCGTGGCGTACTGCACGGCGCCCAGCGCACCGGTGCCGTCGGGATCGTAGAAAAGCGCGCCGGTCGCCTTGTTGTAGATGATTCGGTCCTCCGCATCGGCGGTGCCGACGCCCATTGTGTAAAAGGCATCTGCCGCCAGCGTCCCGGCCGGGCCCGCCGCCGAGAAGATGCTCCGGGCCAGGTAAATTGAATCGTCGGTTGGATTGAAATCCTGGATCGTGTCGCGGTTGCTGGTGGCGTTCGGCGCTGAATCGAAGAAGAAGCGATCTATCCCTCGATCGGAAGCGAGCGTGTCTCCCCTGAGGACATCGTTGCCCGTGCCGCCATAAAGTCTGTCGCTGCCGACGCCGCCCTGAAGCGTATCGTTGCCCGCCAGCCCTTTGAGTATATCGTTTTGCCCAAGGCCCTTGAGCAGGTTGCCGCCGGCGTTGCCGGTGATGTTGTTGACCGAGCCGTTGCCGGTGCCGCTGGCCCCTGACGAACCGGCGAGAGTGAGGTGCTCGACATCCGCGCCGAGCGTGTAGCTGACGGTGCTGTTCACCAGGTCGACGCCGCCCGTTACGCCGGCCTCCACGACGGCATCGCCGATATCGTCCACATAGTAAGTGTCGTTGCCGGCGCCGCCGGACATGGAGTCGGCACCGCCGCCGCCGTTCAGCGAGTCGGCCCCGGAGCCGGTGGTTATCGAGTCCCCGGCCGAACCGGCTTTCACGGTGAAGCGATCAACCCCATAATAAGCGAGCTTGCTTACTCCGCCGATAGTGACGTCCTCGGTGCGGTAGTCGGCGCCCGCGGATTCCGCATAGGCGAATCCGAACACCACCCGTTCGGTGGATTTGGAATAGTCCACGATGAGGTGGTCCGTTCCGCCCGCGCCCAGGTCGACGGTGTCGTTCCCGGTTCCCAGAGCTGTCGTTGCGGCGAAGACGGTGACGGTGTCGTTTCCGGCGTAGGTTCTAACCCAGTCGTCATACGCGCCGCTCGCCCAGGTGGTGAGGACGTCATTCCCTGAGCCGGTTTCGAAGCCGAAGTAGCCGAAACTCTCGATGCCCTGGACGATCGTGCCGCCGGCGAGCGTGGTAGGCGTCGTCACATTGAGGTTCAGAACAATCGCCGCGGTGGCGGTGGACAACGACGCCGACCAGTCATCTGCGCCGGCGCCACCATTCACGTTGTCCGGACCGGTGCGGCTGTAAATGGAGTCGTTTCCGGACCCGGTATTGATAACGTCGGCACGGTTGCTTCCCTCGACATAGTCGTTGCCGGACCCGGTTCGCACGGTGAAACGCTCGACACCAGAATAGGATAAAGTATTTATCCCGCCAATAGTGACGCTCAAGGCATTAGTATAGTGATCGTGCGCACCGGGTTCATCTATCATACTTACGCTATAGAAGGTAAACATTACCTTCTCGGTAGCAGCTGAATAGTCCACAATCAGGTGGTCGTTACCTGTGCCGTCGGCTTCGGTTCCCATCGCCACCGTGTCCAGTCGCGTTCCCGCTCCCGTGGCGGCGGAATATACGGTGACCGTATCCTTGCCCCCGCCCGTGTTGATCGTGTCCGCGCGTGCTCCGCCCGCCAAGGTGGTGATGACGTCATTGCCCGTTCCGGTGAGGAGATTGCCGAATCTTTCGATCCCGGAGACGACCGCTCCGCCGCCCAGCGTGGTGGGTCCCACCAGGTTGAGATTGAGGATCATCGCCGCCGCGACGCCGCTCTGGTCGGACGCCCAGCTGTCGATGCCGGTGCCGCCGTCGACCTTGTCCGCGCCCTTGCCGCTGTCGATCGTGTCGTTGCCGCCGCCGCCGCTGATCACGTCGGCGCCGTTGCCGGTGGTGATGACGTCGTTCGCTGAGCCGGTCCTGACGGTGAAGCGCTCCACTCCGGAGTAGAGCAGCCTGCTCACCCCTCCGATCGTCACCGAGCTGCCGCTGCTGTAATAGTCGACCCCGGCGCCGTAACCGCCGTACCAGGTGAACTTCACCGCCTCGGTCGCGGCGGCATAATGGACGATCAGATGGTCGTCTCCGCCGGCGCCGAGGTGGACCGTGTCGCTTCCGGTCGCGGCCCCCGTCGCCGCGGAATAGACGGTGACGCTGTCATTGCCGGCACCGGTGCTCACCGTGTCGGCGCGCCCGCCGCTCGCCAGCGTCGTGATGACGTCGTTGCCGAGACCGGTCTGGAGGTTGCCCAGGCGCTCGATCCCGGAGACCACGGCGCCGCCCCCGATCGTGGTGGGCCCGGCGAGGTTGAGGTTGAGAATGATCGCCGCCGCGACGCCGCTCTGGTCCGACGACCAATTGTCGATGCCGGTACCGCCGTCGACCTTGTCCGCGCCCTTGCCGCTGTCGATCGTGTCGTTGCCGGCGCCGCCGCTGATCACGTCGGCGCCGTTGCCGGTGGCGATGACGTCGTTCGCCGAGCCGGTCCTGACGGTGAAGCGCTCGACGCCGGAATAAAGGAGCTTGCTCACGCCCGCGATCGTCACCGAGCTGCCGCCGCTATAATAGTCGACGCCGCCGCCATAGCCGCCGTACCAGCCGAACTTCACCACCTCGCTCGACGCGGAATAGTCGACGATCAGATGGTCGTCGCCATCCGCTCCCATGCCGACCGAGTCGGAGCCGGTCGCGGCCGCGGTGCCGGCGGAGAACAGGGTGACCGTGTCGTTGCCGCCTCCGGTGGTGACGGTGTCGGCCGGGGCGCCGCTCGCGAGGGCGGTTAGGACGTCGTTGCCCGCGCCGGTGACGAGATTGCCGAACGCTTCGATCCCCGACACGACCGCTCCGCCTGCCAGCGTGGTCGCGCCGGCCGCATTGAGGTTGAAAAGGATCGCCGCCGCGACGCCGCTCTGGTCGGACGCCCAGCTGTCGCTGCCGGTGCCGCCGTCGACCTTGTCCGCGCCCTTGCCGCTGTCGATCGAGTCGTTGCCGCCGCCGGCGTCGATGACGTCCGCCCCGTTGCCGGTCGCGATGACGTCGTTCGCCGATCCTGTCGCGAGGGTGAAGCGCTCGACTCCGGAATAATAGAGCGTGCCCACGCCGCCGATGGTCACCGCGCTGCCGCTATAATAGTCGACTCCGGCGCCATAGCCGCCGTACCAGGCGAAACGCACGATCTCGGTCGAAGCGGAATAATCGACGATGAGGTGATCGTCCCCGTTATCGCCCATCTGGACCGTGTCGACCCCCGTCGTCGCGCCGGTCGATCCGCCTTTGCCGATGTCGATGGTGTCGTTGCCGGAATTGGCGCCGGTGGAATCGAACTGCACCTCGCCGAAGCCGTAGATTATGTCGCTGCCGGCGCCGCCGACCAGATAATCGTCCAGGGCGCCGCCGCGCAGGCTGTTGTCGGCGGTGCTGCTCCCGGTGACCTGGAAACGTTCGAAGTCGCGATAGTCGATCGAGCCGATCTGGGTCTCGCCTTCGACCGTGTCGGCGCTGATCCAGTACCAGATCGAAGTTCCGCCGGGGCTGGTGACGTCGACCTCGGCGAAGGAAACCCCTCCCAGCCTGCCGCTGAAATCCACGACGAGCGTATCGGTCCCGTCGCCGCCATTCACCGTGTCGCGCCAGCCGGGGGAAGAGAGATATGGGACGATCGTGTCGTCGCCGCCTTCGCCATAGAGGGAGTCGGACTGGTTGCTCCCGTAGATCGTCTCAGGGTTCGGCGAGCCGTTATGGATGATGCCGTCATAGGCATTGTTGGCCGCGGATTTGGTCTCGATCAACGCCATGACTCGCCCTTCCCGGAAGCGCCTTCAGCGAGGCGCTTCGGTAGGGAGAGTGGAGCGGCCGCCTTAACGCCGATCCATAAACTGCTGATTCTCCGGTGAAAGCTGCATCGGCTTGTTGTCGCCGTCTGTCGAGCCTTTTCTCGGCTCCCGCCGAACAATCGTCCGTTTGCGCTCGGGTCGGTGCAAGCGGCGCCCTAATGGACTCGCTTGCCCCGGCCGCGGGCTTAGAAAATGGAGCCTAAAGCCCCCGCCTCAGCACACCCTCATCTCGCGGCGTCGCACGCAGACCGCGACCTGACGGCCGATTTTTCGTGGGATCACAAACATATATTAGTACGTGCTTCCGTTATTCTGCTATAACTCAAGCATCGCTGGCCTTCCTCGGCATCTAGCGACTGAGAGACGAGAGCGCTCCCGCCAGTTCGGGAGAGCCTCATGTCAAAACCGCAATCACCGCTTCAACCCATGCTCCGCAAGCTGGAGTCGTGGGCGACCTTTACCGACGCGGACCGCGAAGCGCTGCTCGCCCTTCCGCACACGCTAAAGGCCATCGAGCCGCATCATTACCTCGTGCGTGACGGAGATAGAGCCACGCACTGCTGCCTCCTCCGCTCCGGCTTCATGTTCCGCCATAAGATCGCCGGCAGCGGGGGCAGGCAGATCGTCTCGATCCACATGGCCGGCGACATGGTTGACCTCCAGAACTCGCTTCTCGGGATGGCCGATCACAATGTGCAGGCTCTGACGCGTTCGGAGGTGGCGTTCATCCCCCGCGACGAGATCCGCAAGATTGCCTTTGAGCACCCGAACATCGGCATCGCGATGTGGCACGATACGCTTGTGGACGGCTCTATCTTCCGGGAGTGGATCATGAACGTCGGCCGCCGGGATGCCCGGACCCGCCTCGCGCATCTGCTGTGCGAGTTCGCCCTGCGCCTGGAGACGGCCGGGCTCGGCAAGCACGGCGAGTGGGAGCTGCCGATGACCCAGGAGCAGCTTGCCGACTGCACCGGACTGACGCCGATCCACGTGAACCGCTCGCTGCAGGGGCTGGGCAAGGATAATCTCATCGCTCGAACGAGGCGTTCGGTAGTCATCGAAGATTGGAAGAAGCTCGCGGAGGCAGGTGATTTTGAGAGCAGCTACCTTCACCTGCGTCCGGATCAGCTCATGCTGACCCAATAGGCAGAGAGGAAGGGGTCTCGCCGGGTGCGGGCCGGGCGAGTCCGCCCGGGCTCCGTGGGGCAGGGCTCCGCGCGGCCTGAATCTGCTCCGTTACGCGGCCAACGACCCGGTCGGCGTGCGCGCCAGGTTGACGAACCATAAGCGTGCGTCGCCGGTTGTTACGATATGCCCACGGCCCAGGAGTTTCGGGCGCAGGCCCGCCGGTATCGGGAGCTCGCTCGGCACCTTCTCAGCCCCGATGCAGGGGAGCGCCTGCGCACGGTAGCCGATGAGCTGGACAGGGAAGCAAACGCGCTCGACCGGTCGTCGGCCGAGCCGCCCGATCCCGAAATGTAGCGCCTGACCGACGAGCAGCGG
>DASVVV010000057.1:0-18908 GCA_036386375.1 Allosphingosinicella sp.
AGGGCGCAGACGAAATGGGCGTTGCGGCTCGCTTCCGGGCCGAGCGCTTCCAGCTCGTCCTGGACGCGGCGCATGGCGAGCCCGAAGTCGCGCTCGCCGGTCACTTCGCCGGCGCCGGCCTCGGGCGAAACGTGCGGATCGACATAGGCCCAGCGCGCCGAGAAGATGCCGGGCCGGTCGCCCAGCGCCTCGACGCAAAGGCCGCTGTCGTCGGCAAGCGCGGGAAGGCCGGAAAGATCGGCGGCGGCGCGGGCCTTCAGATCGGCATTCTCCATGAAGCTGACCCCGATCTCCTCGGGCTCGGGCAGATCGAGCTCGCCGGCGGAGACGGGATCGACCCCGTATGGGCCGAGAAGTTCGCGAATTTCGCGCACTTTGCCCTCATTGTGGCTGGCGATGACCAGCCGCCCCGGCTCCAGCTTTCTCACCGGCCGGTCGCCTTGTCCTGGGCGGCGAAGATCTCGGCGCAGCCGATGCGGGCGAGCCTCAACAGCCGGAGCAATTCCTCCTCCTCGAAACATTCCCCCTCGGCGGTGATCTGCGCCTCGACCAGCTTGCCGTCGCCGGTGAGGACGAAATTGCCGTCGCAGCCGGCCGCGCTGTCCTCGGCATAATCGAGGTCGAGGACCGGCGCGCCGCCATGGATGCCGCAGCTCACCGCAGCGACCTTCTGGCGAATCGGATCGCGCTCGATCAGCTTGTTCGCCATCAGCCGGTCGACGGCGAGCCGGAGCGCGACCCACGCGCCCGAGATGGCGGCCGTGCGGGTGCCGCCGTCGGCCTGGATGACGTCGCAATCGAGCGTGACCTGGCGCTCGCCCAACGCCTCCATGTCGACGACGGCGCGCAGGCTTCGTCCGATCAGCCGCTGGATCTCCTGGGTGCGGCCCGATTGCTTGCCGCCGGCGGCCTCGCGGCGACCGCGGGTATGGGTCGCGCGCGGGAGCATGCCATATTCGGCCGTCACCCAGCCGCGCCCCTTGCCGCGAAGCCAGGAGGGGAGGGAGGTTTCGACGGACGCGGTGCAGAGCACGCGCGTCTCGCCGAAGCTGACGAGGCAGCTGCCTTCGGCGTGGCGGGTGAAGCCAGGCTCCATCGTGACGGCGCGCATCTGGTCTGGGGCGCGTCCGGACGGGCGCATCGGCTGCTCCTTCAAGGGTTCGGGCGCTTTAGACAGCGGCCGTTCAGCGGTCCAGTCGCAAGGGTCAAGGCGAGGAGACGGAAAAGATGCACAGGCTCGGCATGGCATTGGCGCTCGTCGCGGGACTGGCGAGCTGCGCCTCCGTTCCGGCCGGCGCCGAGGGCGGAGCCCGGCGCTCCGCGATGAGCGTCACTTACGAGACCGGCCCCTGCTTCGGCGCGTGCCCCGTCTATACCGTCACGGTCCGAAACGACGGCAGCGGGACGTTCGAGGGGCGGCGCTTTACCGCCGTCGAAGGCCGGCGCAGCTTCCGGATCAGCCCGGCGGAGTATGACGCGTTGCTGGCGCATCTCGATCCGATCCGCCCGGAGCGCGGCAGCGTGCGCTATTCGGGCGACGCGTGCGAGCAGATGGCGACCGACCTTCCTTCCGCCGAAGTAACCTGGCGGATGCTCGGCGACGGCGCCGACCAGCTCTATTTTTACTATGGCTGCGACATGGAGAAGAACCGCGCCATCGCCGAGCGGCTGAACCGCGTCCCCGAGCTGCTGCCGATCGGCCCGTTCATCCGCGCGGCCGATTGAGTTGAGCGGCCCCGGCCGCTCCACTACATCCTCGCCCATGGCGAGCAGCATCGGCGAGATGAGCGAGCGGGCCCGGGACGTGTTTCGGCTGGTCGTCGAAGCCTATCTCGAAAGCGGTCAGCCGGTGGGGTCGCGGACGATTTCGCGCATCTCCGGGGTCAACCTATCCCCCGCGTCTATCCGCAACGTCATGCAGGACCTGGAGGAGACGGGCCTGCTGGCGGCGCCGCATACGTCGGCCGGCCGGGCGCCGACCGAGCTCGGACTGCGGCTGTTCGTCGACGGCATCATGCAGGTCGGCGAGCCGCGGCCGGAGGATCGGGCGGCGATCGAGGCGCTGATCGACCGCGGCGGTCCGATCGAGCAGGCGATCAGCAATGCCACCGCTACCCTCTCCGGCCTGTCGGCCTGCGCCGGGATTGTGCTGGTCCCGAAGGAGGAGCCGGTGCTGAAGCAGCTCGGCTTCATCCCCTTGTCGGCGCGTCAGGCGGTGGCGGTGGTGGTGGGCAGCGACGGCAGCGTCGAAAACCGAGTCGTCGACCTGCCCGAGGGAATCACGCCGTCGACGCTCCAGGAGGTCGGCAATTATGTCAGCGCCCGCCTCGCCGGCCTCACCTTGCGCGAGGCGCGCTCTCGGCTGGCCACCGAGATCAGCGCCGGGCGCGCCGAACTCGACAAGGCGGCGCGCGAGCTGGTGGCGCGCGGCCTTGCCGTCTGGTCGGAGGACGGTTCGCGGCGGCCGGTGCTGATCGTGCGCGGCCAGGCCAATCTGATCGACGAGACGGCGGCCGCCGACCTCGAGCGCGTCCGCCAGCTGCTCGACGAGCTCGAAGGGAAGGAAGAGATCGCCCGGCTGCTCGACCGCGCCCGCGCCGGCGAAGCGATGAAAATCTTCATCGGATCGGAAAATGAATTGTTCGCCTTGTCGGGTTCCTCGGTTATCGCGGCGCCCTATCGCGGCCACGACGGCAAGGTCGTCGGCGTGGTGGGCGTGATCGGGCCGACCCGGTTGAACTATGCGCGGGTGGTTCCCATGGTTGATTTTACGGCGAAAGCCTTATCGAGATTGCTGGCATGAACGACGACGAAACCAGGATCGAAGACGCCGAAGCCGAGGGCGGCGAGGCCGCGGGCGAGCTCAACCTCGACCGCCTCGGCGAGCTCGAAAAGGAGCTGGAGGAGGTGCGCCAGCACGTTCTCTACGCCCAGGCCGAGACCCAGAATGTCCGCCGCCGGCTCGAGCAGGAGAAGATCAACGCCGCCAATTATGCGGCCACCGGCTTCGCGCGCGACATGCTGAGCGTGAAGGACAATCTCGAACGCGCGCTCGCCGCCATCCCGCCGGACCTTCGCGAGGACGATCGGATGAAGGCGCTGGTCGCCGGCATCGAGGCGACCGGGCGCGAGCTCGAAAATGCGTTCCAGCGCCACGGGATCAAGCGCGTGCAGGCGATGGGGGAAAAGCTCGATCCGCATTTCCATCAGGCGATGATCGAGGTGCCGAGCGACGAAGACCCCGGTACGATCGTCCAGGAGATGCAGTCCGGCTACACGATCAAGGACCGGCTGCTGCGGCCGGCCTTGGTGGGGGTGGCGAGGAAGCCGTAATACCTCACGTCTGACGACAGAGCCCAACATCCCCTCTCCCCAGTGGGGAGAGGGCTAGGGTGAGGGGGCTCGGCCTTGGAGGCTAGCCGCCCACCGCCGGACGCCCTCACCCCGACCCTCTCCCCGCCCGGGAGAGGGGGCACGGGGCCCCTGGCTCGGGATAGTGCCGGCTAGCGCTCGAACACTACGCGCCCGACGCGGCGTTCGCGGCTGGGGTCGTTGGGGAGCAATTCGATGTCGACCACCTCCTCGCGCTCGCTCGGGCGGCCGTAATCGCGGATGAGACGGGCGGTCACGCGCTGGGCGCCGTTGGGGTTCAGCCGGTCGGCCGCGAAGACGTTGGCGCGAACCTCGAAAGTGCCCGGGACGGCGCGGCGGATCAGATATTCCTCCGGTCCGTAGCCCGCCGTCATGTCGTTCGACAGGCGGCCGCCCGCGGCGCTGCGCGGATTGTGGTAAATGACGCGCTCGCCGGTCGGCTCATCCACCCACAGGTCGACGTCGGTGGCGTCGCTATACCATTCGATCGTGACGCGAAGGTCGACGTCGAGCAAGGCGATCAGCCGCGGGTCGAGCGCAACGTCGCGCCCGCCGGCCGCCCGATAGCGGGGGATCAGGCGGTTGGCCTCGACCAGCGAGATCATCTCGATGCCTTCATAAGCGACGTTCCACGGCGTCATGACCACCTCGGCGAGAAGCGAGATGGCGCGCTCGAGATCCGCGCGGGCCTGGGCCGGCGGGACGGTCTCGGCGCGCTTGGCCAAAGCGAGAGCGAGCGCGCGGCGCGGCTGCGGCCGGTCGTCCTCGGCGGCGGCGAGCCGCTCGTAGAGCCAGATGGCTCGCTCGACCTCGCCGTAGCGCATCAGCCGCTCGGCGACGATGGCGAGCGTCTCGCTGTTGCGGGTCGGCAACTCGAGCGCCGAGAGGAGGAGCTGGATCGCCTCGGCGCGGCGGCCCTTGCGGAAAGCGAGGTCGGCGACGTCGAGCCAGAAAGCGGGCAGCGCGCCGTGCCGCTCCTGTTGCTCGGCGAAGATGCGTTCCCGCTCGGCGGGCGCGGCGCCGTCGAGGGCGGCGAGATAGGGGCGGTCGGGCGCCCAGGGCTCGATCGCGATCGCGCCGCGGCCGCGCTGCGCGGCCGGCTCGACGGAGGTCGGCGCGCCGGCGGCGGCGCCGACGCGGCTGCCGCTGACGGCGATCTGCTCGTCGGTGACGGCATCGACCGGAGCCGGCTCGTTGGTCTGCACCAGCGGTGGAGGCGGCGGCGGCGGCGGGGGCGGCGGCGGCGGCGGAGGCGGAGGCGGAGGGATCGGGCCGTCGAGATCCCGGCCTTCCTCCGGCCGCGGCGGCTGGTCCGGCTGACGCGGGCGGCTGCGCGGGTCGAAGCGGGTCTCCCACCAGCGGCGCATTTCCTGCCACTGCGCGAGGATCGTCTCGAAGCGGCGGCCGCGCTGCCGCGTCTCGGCCTGCTTCATCTCGTCGCGCACGCGGCGATATTCGTCGAGCAGCTCCGGCGGCAGATTGGCCGGCGGCTCGATCTCGGACATCGCATAATCGCGGCCCGTCTCAAGCACGAGGAAGGACACGTCCGGGCTGGCCACCGAATAAGCGCGCGAGAATGCGACCAGTTCGTCGCGGTCGTGCTCGTCGCTCGCGGCCAGCAGAGCGGCGCGTTCGGCGGCCCAGAGCGCGCCGGGGCCGTCGGCGGCGGCGACCGGCGCCGAAGTGCGGTAGAGCCTCTCGGCCTCGCCGCCGGGCCCGGCGAGGCGTACGCGCACGTCGCCGCTCGACGGCATGCGCCCGACGATCCGCCAGCCCTGTTCGCCGGCGTCGAGCAGCCGGTATTCGAGCCGCTGGCCCGTCGTGGAGCGGACGTCCGCCACCCGCGGCACCGCGCGGGTCATCCGGATCAGCACCTCGCCGGCTTCGCGCGCGGTGAGGTCATAGGCTTCGCCGCCCGAATCGCGGGCGAGGGCGGCGAGCCAGGCGCGGTCGGCGTCAGCGGCGCTCGACAGGACGAAAAGCGGGCATTGCGGCCGGAAGGCCTCGCGCCGATCGATGGTGACGAGGCCGTCGCTGAACAGAAGGCAAGCATCGGCGCGGATCGGCTGGCGCGCGACGAGATCGAGGCTGGTGGCGCCGCGATAGGTGACGCCGCGCAGCCGGTCGACCAGCGAGTCGACGCTCGTCGCTTCCCAGCTTTCGGCGGCGCTGGCGTCGAACAGCCGAAGCTCGATGCGCTGCGGCCGGACCTGCTCGAGATACTGGCGCAGGACCGCGATCTCCTCGTCGAGATCGTCGTCGCGGCGCGAAAGCGAGCGGTCCCACAGGATCGTGACGCTGCGCGGGCGCGGGGCGGCGGAGCGCACCGCTGCGGGGCCGCCGTCGGAAATCTCGAAGAAGCTTTCGCCGTTCGAATGGCGGCTGACCAGCAGCGGCGCGGCCGGCGCGCGCCAGTCGACCTGGAGGTCGCCGTCCATCCGCGCGTCGCGCGCCGCGAAGACGAAGCGCTGGCCGCCTTCGATCCGCTGCCAGTCGCCGCCGCCGCCGGCCGGGATGCGGATGCCCGGATTGGCGGCGAGGCCGGTCGTCTCGACGGTGAGGTTGAAGGCGCCGATCTCGTCGGTTCCGCGCAGCGGCAGCACGTAGCCGGCGCGGCGGTCGAGCGGCGTGACGAAGCTGAGCCGGATCGTCCGGCCCGATCCGGGGAAGATCGGAAACACGCGGGTGCGGAAGAGATTGTCGCGGTCGACTTCGGCGAGGCCGGGATCGATGCGCTGGCGAACCCGCGCCTCATAGGCGACGCGCGCCTGGCGCTGGTCGACGAGGACGCCGTCGATCATCCGCCCGCCGACGTCGAGCCCGTAGCCGGTGACGACCGAGCCGGCCGGCATCATCAAGGCGAAGTCGCCTTCGAGGATCGACTGCGTGGGATTGGCGAAATGGGCGGTGAGCGTGGTTTCGGCGATCGTGCCGCGGATTCGCACCGCGACGTCGAGCCGCTCGATCCTGAGCTTGCTCCGCGCCTCCTCGGCACGAACTCCCTGGATTCGTGCCGTGAGCGAGGGACTCGCATTCTGAGCCGAGGCGTGGCCGGGAACGAGGAGGGCCAGCAGGGCGAGGAGAAGGATACGCAAACCGGTCATCGGCTGCCTTTCTGTGCCGGGACCCGCAGACGCTAGGCGAAGAATCGCCGTCCGCCAAGAGATAATGATACAATGTAACCTCGGCTGGGGCGCGGGGTCTGGACTCCGCGCCGCCGGGCGGTGAGGATGCCGCGGCATGAAAGCGATGCTGCTTGCCGTTCTCCTGACGCTCTCGGCCTGCGCGACGACGCCGGAGGCGCCCAGCGTGCCGGCGACCTACGCCTGGGCGACGTTCGACCGGGAGGGGCTCACCGCGTCCGGCGCGGCCGGGCTGGCCGATCGGGCACGGGCGAGGGCGCTGACGATCGACGATCCGGTGCGGATCGCTTCCATCTCCAAGCTGGTGGCTGCATTGGGCGCGATGCGGATGGCGGAGCAAGGGCGGCTCGACCTCGACCGCGACGTCTCCGATTATCTCGGCTGGCGGCTGCGCAACCCGGCGCACCCGGACCGTCCGATCACGCTGAGGATGCTGCTGTCCCACACCTCTTCGCTTCGGGACGATGTCGACTATGCTATTCCGCTGGGGACCGAGCTGCGCGCTGCCCTGGCCGCCCCCGCCGCCTTCGACGACGACCATCCGCCGGGAAGCTATTTCCGCTATTCCAACCTCAACTTCCCGGTCGTCGCCTCGATCATGGAGACGGTGGCGGGCGAGCGCTTCGACCGGCTTATGAGGCGGTTGGTGCTGGAGCCGCTCGGGCTCGACGCCTGCTTCAACTGGGCCACCTGCAGCGGCGCGGCGATAGCGCGCGCGGTCGTGCTCTATCAGCCGAACGGCACCGTCATCCGCGACGATCTCGGCGGACGCCCGCCGCCCTGCCCGGTGCTCGCCCCCGACGGCGTGCCGTGCGAGCTCGGCGCTTACCGCCCGGGCAGCAACGGCGCGCTCTTCTCGCCGCAGGGGGGCCTTCGCATCTCGATGCGCGACCTCGCCACAATCGGCCGCCTATTGCTCAACCGCGGCCGCCACAACGGGGCTGCGTTCCTCAGCGAAGGAAGCATCGCGGCGATGGCGGGGCCGGTGTGGCGGTTCGGGCCGGGCGCCTGGCGCGGCGTCGACGGCACCAACGGCGACACGGACGGCGGCTTCTATTGTGCCTACGGACTGGCGATGCAGCGGCTTCCCAACGGGCCGCCCGGCTGCCGGGACGATCTGTTCGGCGGGCGGGCGATGATGGGCCATGCCGGCGACGCTTACGGCGTCAGGTCCGGGCTGTGGGTCGACCCTGCCACCGGCACCGGCATCGCCTTCTTCGCGGCGAACAATGGCGACGATCCGCCGCGCGGCCGCACCGCCTATCGGGCGGTGGAGGAATGGCTTGCGGCCAGGTTGCGGCGCTGAGTCGCGTCCTCCAGCCGGCCGTGCTAGCAGGCCCTTTCGTCCGCGAAACGAAAGGGGAGGCTGCAATGCCGAAGTGGCTGAAGATTCTGCTCGGGCTGGTGGTGAGCGTCGCGATCTTCGGAGGCGTGGCCGCGGCCGTCTTTGACGCCCATCCGCTCCGCTCCAGTTTCAATCTCGAAGGCTGCGTCGAGGATTCGCGCTATTCCAGCGAGGGCAGCAGCCATTGTTATGACGATTATCGCCGCGAGACCGACCGCAGCGACAGCCAGGAGAGGTTGCTCGCGGCCGCTGTCGGCGCGGCGGCTGTCGGGCTGTTCTGGCTGCTCGCTTACTTCTTCTATTTCCGGAGGCGGCGGGCAGCGTCGGCGGACGCGGCCGAATAGCCCACCGCGCCGCCTCTTCAGATGTCTTCGTGCACCATGTCGATTTCGCGCACGCGGCGGCGCTGGCGGGCGGTGTCGACGAGGCGCCGGAGCGACTCGCGCCGCTCCTGGGCGCGTTCGACGTGGCGCATGACGAGGTCGCCGGCGCGGGTTGTCTCGTCGCTCGAGCTGACGCAGATCGTGCCGATCCCGGCCCACTGGTTGAGCAGGGTGAAGTCTATGCGGACGTCCTTGATCCGGTAGAGCTCGATCTCGTCGATGCTCTTGAAGACGATGCCGCGCCGGATGATCAGGCGCTCCTCGCTGATCTCGAAGGTCGCGGCGAGGTTCTGCACCCATTTGACCAGGATGATGGCGAGCGCGAGACCGACGAGCAGCAGCGGCACCAGGCCGAGGCCGAGGCCCGTCTCGACCAGCGCAAGGCCGATGCCGATCGGGATCAGCAGCAAGGTGCCCCAGCCGGCGAGCGTTCCGCGCAGCCAGCCGAGCGTCGATGAGCGGAAACTGTCGAGCCGTTCGTCCATATCGTCCCCCTGACGTACCGACTGTCATCGCGAGGCGCGCAGCGCCGCGGCGATCCATGGATTGCCACGCCCCTTCTGGGCTCGCAATGACAATCCGGGAAAGTGGTTATCCCGCCCCTCTCAGGGACGGCCTTTAAACGGCAGGATCGACTCGAGCTGGGCGAGCGGCGGGGCGCCGGGGAAGGGGTATTTGTTGCGCAGCAAAAAGACGTGGCGGACGATCTCGGCCTGTTGCTCGAGGCCGTAGCGTTCGAACTTCCAGCCCAGCCGAACGGCATAATCGTAGCGGCAAAAAGGGTGGCGCATCAGCGGCAGATAATATTTGCCGCGCTGCTGCGACTGCCAGACATGGCAGAGCTCGTGGAGCAAAAGCGCCTGGAGGCCGAGCCGCTCCTTACTGTAATCCTCGCTCCAGATGTCGCTCTTGGGATGGACGTGGACATGGCCGCACGGCGCCATGAAGACGTTGCGGGGCTGGAAGGGAAACCATTTGCCGTGGCGGATGGTGACCGGCGCGAGGTCGATGGCGTCGCCGTAGATCGAGGCGACCATGTTGCGTTCGCCTTCGGTCAGCAAGCGGACGTCAATGGCCTTCATGGCCGTCTCCGGCGCCGCGGACCTCGGCCGCCACCGTCACCGGCGGCGCGGGGTCGAAGGTGAAGGTGAGCGGGACCGTGGCGCCGGGGCGGACGGCGGGATCCACGTCCAACAGCATTGCGTGCCGCCCGCCGGGGGCGAAGGCGAGCGGCTCGTCCGGGCCGAAGGTCCTGTCCTCGAGCGGCCGCATCCGCGTGAGCCCGCCTTCGCTTGTCGTCTCGTGCAACTCGATGCGGCCGATGCGCGGGCTGGTGACGCCGGTCAGCCGGGTAGGATCGTTGGTGGTGCGGAGCTCGAAATAAGCGGCGCCGGGCCGGCCGGGAAGGACCGGAAGGACGACGACCGCATTCGCGACGGTGACGCGCGGCTCGGGCGGCGCGCCGTCGCATCCGCCGCACGCGAAGAGGGCGGCCAGCATCGGAACGGCGCTTCGCATGGCGGTCCCCTACGGCAGGGCCGCTTCTTGTCGCAACAAATTCGCCTCCTATATCGCCTCCGAAACACCTGCGCGTCGCCTTGAAGGGGCGCTCGGGCTTTTCGGTCATTTTGGGGCATATGAGGTTTAAGACATGGCAAGAGTGATCGGTATCGATCTCGGCACCACGAACAGCGCGGTCGCCGTGATGGAGGGCGGCAAGCCGAAGGTCATCGAGAATTCGGAAGGCGCCCGCACCACCCCGTCCGTCGTCGCTTTCACCAAGGACGGCGAGCGTCTGATCGGCCAGCCGGCCAAGCGCCAGGCGGTCACCAATCCCGACAACACCATCTTTGCGGTCAAGCGCCTGATCGGCCGCCGCTTCGACGATCCCATCACCAAGAAGGATACGGAGCTCGTCCCGTACAAGATCACCCGCGGACCGAATGGCGATGCATGGGTTCAGGCCGGCGGCAAGGATTATTCGCCGTCGCAGATCTCGGCCTTCACGCTCCAGAAGATGAAGGAAACGGCCGAAGCCTATCTCGGCGAGCCGGTGACCCAGGCGGTCATCACGGTTCCCGCTTATTTCAACGACGCGCAGCGCCAGGCGACCAAGGATGCCGGCCAGATCGCGGGCCTCGAGGTGCTTCGCATCATCAACGAGCCCACCGCCGCGGCGCTCGCTTACGGGCTCGAGAAGCAGGACGGCAAGACGATCGCGGTCTACGACCTTGGCGGCGGCACGTTCGACATCTCGATCCTCGAGATCGGCGACGGCGTGTTCGAAGTGAAGTCGACCAACGGCGACACCTTCCTGGGCGGCGAGGATTTCGACGCCAAGATCGTCGATTCGCTGGCCGACAAGTTCAAGGCCAAGGAGAATATCGACCTTCGCAACGACCGGCTCGCGCTGCAGCGCCTGAAGGAAGCCGCCGAGAAAGCGAAGATCGAGCTTTCCAGCGCCCAGACGACTGAGGTCAACCTCCCCTTCATCACCGCCCGGATGGAAGGCGGCAGCTCGACTCCGCTCCATCTCGTCGAGACGATCAGCCGGTCGGACCTCGAGCGGATCGTCGCGGACCTGATCAAGCGCACGCTCGAGCCGTGCAAGAAGGCCCTGGCCGATGCCGGCGTCAAGGCGAGCGAGGTCGCCGAGGTCGTCCTGGTCGGCGGCATGACGCGCATGCCCAAGGTTCGCGAGACCGTGAAGGAGTTCTTCGGGAAGGAGCCGCATACCGGCGTCAATCCTGACGAGGTCGTCGCGATGGGCGCGGCCATCCAGGCCGGCGTGCTGCAGGGCGAGGTCAAGGACGTCCTGCTGCTCGACGTCACGCCGCTGTCGCTCGGCATCGAGACTTTGGGCGGCGTCTTCACCCGGATGATCGACAGGAACACGACCATCCCGACCAAGAAGGCGCAGACCTTCTCGACCGCCGAGGACAATCAGAACGCGGTGACGATCCGCGTCTTTCAGGGCGAGCGCGAAATGGCCAGCGACAACAAGCTGCTCGGCCAGTTCGACCTGGTCGGAATCCCGCCGGCGCCGCGCGGGATGCCGCAGATCGAGGTAACGTTCGACATCGACGCCAACGGCATCGTCAACGTCTCGGCCAAGGATAAGGGAACCGGCAAGGAGCAGCAGATCCGAATCCAGGCCTCGGGCGGCCTTTCCGACGCCGACATCGAGAAGATGGTCAACGAGGCCGAGCAGTTCGCCGAGGAGGACAAGAAGCGCCGCGAGGCCGCGGAGGCCAAGAACAATGCCGAAAGCCTGGTCCACACCACCGAGCAGCAGCTCAAGGAGCATGGCGACAAGATCGACGCGTCGCTGAAGTCCGAGATCGAGGCCGCGGTCCAGGAGACCCGCACCGCGCTCGAGGGCGGCGACACCGAGACCATCACGGCGAAGGCGCAGGCGCTCGCCCAGGTCACGATGAAGATGGGGCAGGCGATTTACGAGCGGGAGCAGGCCTCGGCCGCTGCGGCCGATGCCGGCAGCGACGGCGGCGGCCAGGGCGCGGACGCCGCCGGCGGCGAGGAAGTCGTCGACGCCGAATTCTCCGAGGTCGACGAAGACCAGAAGGGCTAGGATCGGTGCGGGGGCGAACAGCACGGAGTCATCCCGGCGAAAGCCGGGATCAATGAACACCGTGTTTGGCAGCGTTCGCCTCCGCCATTGTTCATGGGCCCCGGCTTTCGCCGGGGTGACTCGGTAGGGCGATGGCTGAGACCGATTATTACGATCTGCTTCAGGTCCCGCGCGACGCCGACGAGCGGGCGCTGAAGGCGGCCTATCGCAAGCTCGCGCTCGAATGCCATCCCGACCGCAACGGCGGCTGCCCCGAGGCGGCCGAGAAGTTCAAGGCGATCAGCCAGGCCTATGACTGCCTGAAGGATCCGCAAAAGCGCGCCGCCTACGACCGCTTCGGCCACGCCGCCTTCAGGAACGGCGGCTTCGGCAACGGCAACGGCAACGGCGCCCAGGATTTCGGCTCGTTCGCCGACATCTTCGACAACATCTTCGGCGAATTCATGAACGGCGGCCAGGGCGACCGCCGCCGCAACGTGCTGCGCGGCTCCGACCTCCGCTACGACCTCGAGATCAAGCTCGAGGACGCTTATTCAGGCCGCCAGGTCGAGCTCAGCGTCGACACCACCGCCGCCTGCGAGCCCTGCGGCGGCAGTGGCGCCAAGGCAGGCACTTCGGCGAGCGCCTGCAACCTGTGCAACGGCCGCGGCCAGGTCCGCGCCCGCCAAGGCTTCTTCGTCGTCGAGCAGACCTGCCCCTCCTGCCGCGGCGTCGGCCAGGTGATCGCCGAGCCCTGCGCGTCCTGCCGCGGCGAAGGGCGGGTGCAAAAGCGCAAGTCGCTCGCCGTCAACATCCCCGCCGGAGTCGACGAGGGCACCCGCATCCGTCTCGCCGGCGAAGGCGAAGCGGGCGTGCGCGGCGGACCGCCAGGCGACCTCTACATCTTCATCCACCTCGCTCGGCACGCGATCTTCCAGCGCGAGGGGACGACCCTGTTCGCGCGCTGCCCGGTCAGCATCACCACCGCCGCGCTGGGCGGCTGCATCCAGGTGCCCGGCCTCGACAAGCAGAGGCACGAGATCAAGATCCCGGCCGGCATCCAGTCGGGCCGCCAGCTCCGTCAGCGCGGCGCCGGCATGCCGGCGGTCGGCGGTCGCGGCTTCGGCGACATGGTGATCCAGATCGAGGTCGAAACGCCGACCAAGCTCTCGGCGCGCCAGAAGCAGCTGCTCGAGCAGTTCCGGCAGACCGAGACCGGCGACGAATGCCCGGCCTCGAAGGGCTTCTTCCAGAAACTCAAGTCCGCCTGGGAAGGCCTCACCGAAGGCTGACCGCGCCGAGACTCCGTTTCCGTCATGGCGAGCGCTGCAAAGTAATCCAGTGCGGCTGCCCGCGGCGCCGGCAGTTCGACCGCCAATCAGGGGCAGTCGATAACCTCCTGGCGCACCAGCCAGCGCACGGGCCTGGGCGTGGCGGCAATGCGGATGACGTCGACCGGATGGGTAATCGCCGCGATGGCGCCGCAGCGTGGGCCGGGCGAGGTGTGCACGACATGGGCCTCGAGCTCGGCGCCGTCGTCGAGCACGCGCTCGATCCGGATCCGGTAGCCGCCGCTCGGCTGCGCGCCCATTGCGGCGAGCAGGAGCATCTCGCGCGAGAAGTCAACTTCAGGGCGGGGCGGCGGCTCGCCGTGGCTGGCGGTGATCCGACGCCACATCGCCAGCCATTCCCGCTCGGAGCGGATGACGAGGTTCGCCGGATCGCCAACGCCGCTGGCGAAGTTGTAATATTGGGCGACCGACTGGTGGAAGCGCTGAAACGGCAGCCCGTCCGGGCGATCGTCGGACGGTACGGCGCTCCAGTCGGTGATCCGGCCGGCGAGGACGATCGTCGCGACCTGGCCGGTGAGGCCGGAAGGCCCGCAGGGGTGGGTTGCCACCCGCAGCCGGCCGGCGTGGCGGATCACCGAGGTCGGGCCGGCGGCGTCGGTGCAGCCGGCCTCGGCCAGCTCCGGCTCCGTCCACAAGGCGCGCTGGGCAAGCAGACGGTCGAGCTCACGCGAAGCATAAGGATCGAGCCCGTAGCGGCCGCCGACGCGCCGGATGACCCAGCCGCCGGCCGACCGTACGGCCACGGCCACATGCGGCGGCTCGACCTGCCACGATCCGTCCGGCAGCCGGGTCATGCGCGGGAAGGAGATGGGCTGGCGCACCATCACTGAGGTAGCCGCGGCCTCAGCCTCCTCGAGCGCGGCGGGGCCGAGCAAAGCCGCCACGTCGCGCTCGACCAGCGCCTGCGCCTCGGCGGCGGTCCAGCGCCGCTCGCCGCGGCTTCGCTCGTCGACCGGCGCCGGCTCAGGTGCGGGTTCCGGCGGCCCGGTGGCGCAGGCGGCGAGCGCGAAGGGGAAGAGGAACGTCGGGAGCTTACGCATCAGGCACTCCGAATTCTCAATGCGGCGGCAGCATGCCTTGGGTAATCTGAACGTAATCCGGCCGGTCTTCGTCGGGGACCGTGACCAGATAGAAGCTGTGCGTGCCCGGCACCGACGGATCGTGATATTCGATCCCGAAGCAGCCGCGCGGGGAGGGCGCCACGGTGCAGTCGGCCGCGCGTACCCGCTTGATGAGGTTCGGCGTCAGCCGCTCGAGCAAAGCTGCTGCATTGGGGCAGGGCGGCACCGCGAAATCCTGCCTCGCCTCCTCGTAGCGCATCAAATGGCAGACGAGCCGCACGCCGCCGGGCCGGCGCTGCGCCCGCTCGACGAGCGAGACGGCACGATGGACCGCTTCGGCCGACGGCGCCTCGAACCATTGGCCGTAAGGGAGGGCGGAGGCGCAATCGGGCGGGCCGCGGCGTTCGGACGCAAGAGTGGAGCCGATCACCTTCCAGCGGCGCGACGGCTGATATTGATAGGGCTGGAGCGGCGGATCGAGATGCTGGCGGTAGGTCAGGCCGCTCTCGTCCGGCACCCGCATCCACACCTCATAGCCCTGCACTTCGCACACGCCCGGCTGGGCGGTCGCGCGCGGCGGGCGGTAGAAAGCGATGCCGTTCACCCGCGGCGTCATGCCCCGCAGCAGCTCGCTGGCCACGACGTCGCGCGCCTCGGCGGGCGGCAGGATCCAGCGCGCCCGCTGGGCATGCGACATCGCCTCGATCTCGGACTGGAGCCGAGTCGGCGGGTCTGGGGCGGCGAGCGGAACCGGCTGCGGCGGCTCCCGCATGCGCATCGCCTGGTCCATCGCCGATTCCGCGGCGGCGCGCGGGTCCGGCTCGGGCGGCCCGGCTGCGCAGGCGGCAAGGGCGGCAAGGGCGGCAAGGGCGGCCAGGCCCGGACACGCGAGCAGTCGGCACTTCATCCGAAGCGCATAACCGCCGGGCCCCGGGCCGGGTTTCACGCCGCTTTGTCGAACATCTTCCCGAAGGCGCGCTTGGCGCGGGTCCTCCAGTGGCCGCGATGATAGGCGTCGGAGGCCAGCAGCGGCAGCACGCTGGTGGCTTCGGCGAAGACCATCTGCTCGAGGGCGGTCGAGACCTTGCCCCAGCTTGCCGCCTCCTGGAGAGTCGAGGAGGAGCAGGCGCCGTCGCGCACGTCGGCGACGGTGATCTGCACCGCATATTTGTGCACCTCGACATCGTCATGGCCGAGGATCTCGGCGCACACGACCGTGTCCTGCGTAAAATTCTTCGGAACGCCGCCGCCGATCATCAGCAGGCCGGTCGTGCCCGCCTCGATCTTGAGCTGGGTGAGTTCGCGGAAGTCGGCGATGGCGTCGAGCACCATATAGGACCTGCCCGCCTTCATCGCGTCGACCTGGTGCTTGACCAGGCCGAAGCCGGCCGAGCTGTCGACGAAGGCCGGGCAGAAGATCGGCACGTCATGCTCGTAGGCGAGGCGGACGAGGCTGTGGTCCTTCTTGCCGTTGGTCGTCAGCCACTTGCCCATCTCGCGGATGAACTCGCGCGAGCTGTAGGGGCGCGGCTCGAGGCTGTCGGCGATGGCGCCGATCGTGTGATCGGTCTCCTGCAGCGACTCCTCGTCGATATAGGTGTCGTAAATGCGGTCGATATAGAGCGAGCGCAACGTATCGTCGTCAGGGATTTCAAGCGCTTGGTAATGTTTGTGTCCAAGCGCCTCGAAGAAATCCATGTCGACGATCGTGGCGCCGGTGGCGACCACGGCGTCGACCATGTTGTGCTTCACCAGGTCGGCATAAAGGTCCATGCAGCCGCCCGCCGAGGTCGAGCCCGCGATCACCAGGATCACCGAGCAGTCGGGATCGGCGAGCATCTGGTTGTAGATCTCCGTCGCCCGGCCAAGGTCGCGCGAGGTGAAGCTCATCTTCTTCATCGCCTCGACGATCGGACGCGCGTCGAAGCTCTTGATGTCGATATGCTCGACCGTCTTCGACAGCAGCTCCGCCTTGCGGGTGTCGTTGATCCGGCTTTCCTTGTTCATTTCGATCTCCGCTCGGCCGTCATCCCCGCACAGGCGGGGATCCAGCTTCTTCCTTGATGGTGCCACAGGAGCTGGATTCCCGCTTCGCGGGAATGAAGAGCTCCAGATAATAGCCGCCTAGAGTGTGACGACGATGGACGCGGTACGTCGTTCCTCGATCGCGCCGTACAGCGTCGACATCGGCTCGTCCTCGACGATCGCCTTGAGATCGGCTCCGAAGCCGTTGAACCCGGTGCGCATCGCGCAGCCATAGGCGCCGAGCATGCCGATCTCGACATAATCGCCCGCCCCGACGTCCGCCGGAAGCATGAAGGGCCCGGCCATATGGTCGAGATCGTCGCAGGTCGGCCCGTAGAAGCTGAACGGCATGTCGCGCGCGTCCGAGCCGCCGTCGCGCACCAAGGCGACCGGAAAGCGCCAGCCGAGATGGGCGGCGTCGAACATCGCCCCGTAGGCGCCGTCGTTGATGTAGAGCTGGTCGCCGCGGCGCTTCTCGACCCGCACGAGCAGGCTTGCATATTCGGCGCACAAGGCGCGCCCCGGCTCGCACCACAGCTCAGCCGAATAAGAGATGGGCAGGCTCTCATAGGCGCGGTGGATGACGTCGAAATAGGCCTCGAGCGCCGGCGGTTCCATGCCGGGATAGACGGAGGGGAAGCCGCCGCCCACATCGACGATGTCGACCGTCACCGCCGCCTCGACGATGGCGGCGCGAACGCGCTCCATCGCCTGCGAATAAGCGGCCGGGGTCATCGCTTGGCTGCCCACGTGGAAGCAAATGCCGAGCGCATCCGCCGCCTGCCGGGCCGCGAACAAAAGTTCTTTCATTTCCGAAGGATCGGCACCGAACTTCGAAGCGAGGCTGAGCTTGGCATGCTCCGAGGATACGCGGATGCGCACGAGCAGGTTGAGGTCTTCGGCGCCGCCGGTTGCGCGGACGATCTTGTCCAGCTCGTCGATCGTGTCGAGCGAGAAGGTGCGCACGCCCAGCGCATAGGCTTCGCCGATCGCCTCCTCGGCCTTGACCGGATGCATGAAGCACTGGACCGCCTGCGGCAGCGTGGCGGCGACGAGGCGCACCTCGGCGATCGAGGCGACGTCATAATGGGTGACGCCGGCGTCCCACAGGATCCGGAGCAGGTCGGCCGACGGATTCGCCTTCACCGCATAGAGGGAGCGGCCCGGAAACCTCTCCACGAAGAAGCGGGCGGCACGGCGTGCGGCGTGCGGACGAAGGAGCGTGACCGGCTGGACAGGGCTCAGCCTGGCGATTTCGGCGCCGTTGCGGGCGCCGACGGGGGCGGCAGCTAGCCCCAGCGCGCTATGGTGCGTGTGCAACTCAAGGGACCTCCAACGGGGTAGTTGACGACGAATGCAGCCTTGCGGTTATTGGAAGTCCCCATGGGGCTGCGGCGCGCGATATATGGACGGGCGTCGCCTGTGTAAAGAACTTAGCCTCCCCCCGATTTTCCCGAGGATTTCGATGCAGGAGAGAAGACCGACGACGAGCGGTGTGCGCGCTGCGGCGGAGCGCCTCGCGCCCCATGTCCTGCGAACGCCGCTGCTGCCGTTCGGGCCGCGGATGTGGCTCAAGGCGGAGGTCCTCCAGACCGGAGGCAGCTTCAAGCTGAGGGGGGCGATGAACCGGCTGCTTCGGCTGGACGAGGCCGGGCGGGCGCGCGGCGTCGTCGCTTTCTCCTCGGGCAACCACGCCCAGGGCGTAGCGATCGCGGCGCACCGGCTCGGCATCGCCGCCACCATCGTCATGCCCGCCGACGCGCCGGCGGTGAAGCGCGACGCGACGGCGGAGGCGGGCGCGACGATCGTCACCTTCGACCGCGCCACCGAAAGCCGTGAGGAGATCGCCGCCCGGCTCGCCGCCGAGACCGGTGCCACGCTGGTTCCGTCGTTCGACGATGTCGACGTCATCGAGGGCCAGGGCAGCGTCGGAGTCGAGATTGAAGCGCAGCTCGGCCACGCCCCGGCGGCCCTGTTCGTGCCCTGCGGCGGCGGCGGCCTTTCGGCCGGCATCGCGCTGGCGCTTCCGGACACGGCGATCACCATCGTCGAGCCTGACGGCTGGGACGACATGGGCCGCTCGCTGGCGAGCGGGGCCATCGTCCCGGTCGAGGAGCCGGCGCCCGCCACCCTGTGCGACGCGCTCCAGACCAAACGGGTCTCGCCGCTCACCTTCGACGTGCTGCGGTCGCGGCGTGCCGAGGCGCGCAGCGTCACCGAGGCTCACGTCGCCGAAGCGATGCGATTCGCCTTCCGACACCTTCGGCTGGTGGTCGAGCCGGGCGGTGCGGCCGCGCTGGCGGCGATCATGACCGGCGACGGCCCTGACGAGGGCGACCTCGTCGTCGTGCTGTCAGGCGGCAATGTCGATCCGGCCCTCTATGCCGGAATCATCGCGTGACCGGCGCCGGCGCCATTCTCTTGGTGCTGATGATCGCCGCTTTCGCCCTCGGCGTCGGCGGGCTCTACCTCATCCTGGCCCGCCGCGACCGCAAGCGCGGAGCCCTGATGCTCGCCGCCGCGGCGGTGACGCTCGCCAACGTGGCGATTCTGACGCTCTGAGCCTTGCTCAGCGGATCGGACAGCTCGGGTCCAGCCGGAAGTCGAGATAGTCGTCGACCGCCTTCATCAGCTGGTCCATCTCGTTGACGAAGAAGTG
>DASVVV010000058.1:0-39386 GCA_036386375.1 Allosphingosinicella sp.
GATGGCCATGACCGCCCACCTCCTCTACCGCGCGTGGGACGAAACGCGTTGCGCGAGCGTGTCGCCGCTCGTCATCGCCGAGATCATCCGCGGCGAGATCGGGTTCGAGGGGCTGCTCATATCGGACGACCTCACCATGGAAGCGCTCTCGGGCACGCCGGCGGAACGGGCGCGGGCGGTGATCGCCGCCGGCTGCGACGTCGCGCTTCATGGTTCGGGCGAGCTCCGGGACAGCGAGGCCGTTGCGGCCGCCGCGGGCGAGATGAGCGAAGCGGCGCTCGCGCGGCTGGAGCGGGCGATGGCGCGTTGCGCTGTCGAGGCAACGGCGGATTGCCCAGCGCTGGCGGCGAAGCGCGACGCGCTGCTGGCTTATGCCTGAGCGGCGCGGATCAGGCCGCGCACGCTGTTGCCGATCAGGAAGCCTTCGGCCAGATCGGTCACGGCCAGATCCGCTTCCTCGGCGCGCCCTTCTTCGAGCAGGCGCTCGCGAAGGATGCCGGGGAGGAGCCCGCGCCCAAGCGGCGGGGTCAGCAGCTTTCCGCCCCGTTCGACGAAGAGCGTCGTGAAGCTGCCTTCAGTGAGGAAGCCGGCCTCGTCGCGGAACAGGACCTCGAACGCCCCCGACACTTCGCGCGCCTCATCGTAAAAGGCGCGGTCCGTCGTCTTGTGCGCGACGCGGAAGTCGTCGGCCTGGACCGGAAGCGGCGCCAGCGCCACCGCGACGGGCTCCCTTGGCGATTCCGGCAGCGCCCGAAGCTCGATCGCGACCGCGCCGGTCCGCGACAGCAGCAGGCGCACGACGCTCGGCCCGGCGCGGAAGGTGGCGGCCTGAAGCTCGTTGCGGGCGACGTGACGGTCGAAAGGGAAATCGAGCGCGTCCGCGCTGCGCTTCAGCCGGGCGAGGTGGCGGTCGAGCTCGGCGATGCCGCCATGCGGATCGAACGCCATCGTCTCGAAGAGGTCGAACCGCCTTTCTTCCGCCACGAACGCCCCTTTCGCCAGACATTCGCGCCATTCGTCGCCGGCGCGGCTGTCGGCCACGATGCCGGAACCGAGGCCGAGCCGGGCGACGCTCGCGCCGGCCTTCAGCGTCAGCGTCCGGATCGCGACGTTGAAGGCGGCATCGCCGCCCGCCGCGATCCAGCCGACCGCGCCGCAATAGACGCCGCGCGGGCGCTCTTCCAGCCGGTCGATGATCTCCATCGCCCGGATCTTGGGCGCGCCGGTGATCGAGCCGCACGGGAAGATCGCCTCGATCACGTCGACCGGGCAAAGCCCCTCCTCCAGCTCGGCCGTGACCGTCGACGTCATCTGCAGCACCGTCGGATAGGTCTCGACCGCGAACAGCTCGGGGACCTTCACCGTCCCCGGCCGCGCCAGGCGCGACAGGTCGTTGCGCAGCAGATCGACGATCATCAGATTCTCGGCGCGCTGCTTGGGATCGCCGGAGAGGCTCTCGGGGTCGGCACGCCTCGGCGCGGTCCCCTTCATCGGCCGGGTCGTCACCCGCCCGCTCTCCAGGGTGAAGAAGAGCTCCGGCGACAGGCTCAGGACCCAATGCTCGCCGGTGAAGACGATTGCGCCGTGGCCGGCCCGCGCCCGCCGCCTCAGCCCCGCATAGATTGCGAGCGGATGCCCCGCAGCGCGCGCTTCGGCCTGGAAGGTGAGATTAGCCTGATAGACGTCCCCGGCGCGAATATGCTCCATCACCTCCGCCAGCGCCGCGCGATAATCGCGCTCGCCGACCAGCGGCCGCGGCCGGCCGATCCACCCGCCCGCCGCTTCGGGGAGGAACGCTTCCGCCTCGACCTCCTGCTCGCGCCCGAACAGGCCGAACCAGAGCAAAGGCGGCGCGTCCGCCGGAGTCGGCGCGGCCAGCGGCGCGAGCCGAGGCTCCAGCGCATGGCCCGCCTCATAGCCGATGAAGCCCGCCGCGCTTCGCCCGCGCAAGGCGGCCAGGCATTCGCGGACCCGTCCCGGGTCGCGCGTCGCGACCACCTCCGACGCTTGCGTGAACAGCCGCGCCCGCCCGCCCGGCCGGGCGTCGTCGATCAGCACGAAAGGCGCTGTTGTCATCGGCGCGCCGAGCGCCCATCTCGGCGGCCCGGGAGCATCGCCTTGGTCGCCAGCACTTTCGACCTCTTCAAGATCGGCGTCGGTCCGTCGAGCTCGCACACGATGGGGCCGATGACGGCCGCCTGCCGCTTTGTCGAGGGGCTGAAGGAAAAGGGCCTGCTCGGCGCCGTCGACCGGGTGGAGGTCGACCTTTACGGCTCCCTGGCGCTGACCGGCAAAGGCCACGCCACCGACCGCGCCATCCTGCTCGGCCTGTCCGGCGAGCGCCCGGACGGAATCGATCCCGACGCCGCCGACGCCACCGTCGCCCGCATCCGCGAGCGCCGGGCCCTCTCTCTCGGCGGCGAGCGCGAGATCGGCTTCGACGAGGCGACCCAGCTGCGCTTCAACCAGCGCGAGCGGCTCCCGCACCATTCGAACGGCATGCGCTTCACCGCCGCGATCGCGGGCGGCGAGGCGGAAGCCCAAGTCTATTATTCGACCGGCGGCGGCGCGGTGGTCGACGAGGCGGCGGTGAGCCGCAACGCCCCGCCCGAGGGCGCCTGGGACGTGCCTTACCGCTTCACCTCCGCGGCGCAGTTGCTCGACATCGCCGAGCGCGAGGCGATGAGCATCGCCGACATCGCCCGCGCCAACGAGCAAGCGGCGCTTTCGGACGAAGAAATCAATGCCCGGCTCGACGCGATCGTACAGGCGATGTCCGCCTGCATCGACCGCGGCATGGCCGTGGACGGCATCCTTCCCGGCGGTCTCAACGTCAAGCGCCGCGCTCCGGCGCTCCACCGCCTGCTGACCGAGCGCGCCGAGCGGGCGCTCTCCGACCCGCTGACGGTGATCGATTGGGTCAACCTTTGGGCGCTGGCGGTCAACGAGGAGAATGCCGCCGGCGGCAAGGTCGTCACCGCGCCTACCAACGGCGCCGCCGGCATCGTCCCGGCGGTGCTTCGCTACTATCAGCGCTTCACGCCGCGCACGAGTTATGACGGCGTCCACGATTTCCTGCTGACGGCGGCGGCGATCGGCTCCCTGTTCAAGGAGAATGCCTCCATCTCGGGCGCCGAGGTCGGCTGCCAGGGCGAGGTCGGCGTCGCCTGCTCGATGGCCGCGGCGGGCCTTACCGCGGCGATGGGCGGCAGCCCCGCCCAGGTCGAGAATGCCGCCGAGATCGGCATGGAGCATAATCTCGGCCTGACCTGCGATCCGGTCGGCGGCCTCGTCCAGGTGCCGTGCATCGAGCGCAACGCCGTCGGCGCGATCAAGGCCATCGAGGCCTCGCGCCTCGCGTTGGTCGGCACCGGCGATCACCGCGTCAGCCTCGACCAGGTGATCGAGACGATGCGCAAGACCGGCCTAGACATGAACGAGCGCTACAAGGAAACCAGCCTCGGCGGCCTCGCCGTCAACGTGGTGGAGTGCTGAGCTAGATCCCTTCCGGATCGAGCGAGTAGCCGGCGGAGCGGACGGTTCGGATAGGGTCGCTTTCGCCCTCGGCGTTGATCGCCTGGCGAAGCCGGCGGATGTGGACGTCCACGGTCCTCAGCTCGATATCCTCGTCATGGCTCCACACCGTGGCGAGCAACCGTTCGCGCGAGAAGACGCGGCCAGGATTTTCCATGAAGTGGCGCAGCAGCCGGAATTCGGTCGGGCCGAGCGCGATGGCCCGGCCGGCGCGGCGGACCTTGTGGGCGCTCACGTCCATCTCGATCTCCCCCACCGCCAGCCGCTCGCCAGCCAGCGCGGGCCGGACGCGACGAAGCACCGCCGCCACCCGCGCCATCAGCTCGGCCGGGCTGAAGGGCTTGGTGATGTAATCGTCCGCGCCGGTCTCGAGCCCGCGGATCCGGTCGCCCTCCTCCGACCGGGCGGTCAGCATGATGATCGGCACGTTCGCGCTCGCGCCTTTGCGCCGCAGGCGGCGGCACACCTCGATCCCCGACACCCCCTCGATCATCCAGTCGAGGACGATCAGATCGGGCCGGATCTCTTCGGCGAGGATCAGCGCCTCTTCCCCGTCGGCGGTGCGGACCACCTCGAATTCCTCGCGTTCGAAATGCCAGATCAAAAGCTCGGCGAGGGCCTTGTCGTCCTCGACCAGCAGGATCGTGCCGCGCTTCACCTGGCGATTGCGGGGTTGCCGCCCTTCTCGCGCTCGGCCAGCCGCTCGCCAGTGGCGGCGAAATAGACCATTTCGGCTATGTTCGTCGCGTGGTCGCCGACCCGCTCGAGATTGCGCGCGACGAACAGCAGATGCGCCGATTCGGTGATGTTCTGCGGATTCTCCATCATGAAGGTCAGGAGGGCGCGAAAGATGCTGTTGTAGAAATCGTCCAGCGCCTTGTCGCGCTCGCAGACCGCCTGCGCCTTGGACGCGTCGCGCTCGACGAAGGCGTCGAGCACGTTGTGCACCATCTCGCCGGCGATCCTGGCCATCTCGGGAAGCATCGAGACCGGCTTGATCCGCCCGCCCCCTTCCAGCAGCTCGGCGCGGCGGGCGATGTTCTTCGCATAATCGCCGATCCGCTCGACCACGCCCGCGATCTTGAGCGCGGCGACGACGTCCCGAAGGTCGTCCGCCATCGGCGCGCGCAGCGCGATCAGCCGGACGACGCTTCGCTCGGCTTCCGCCTCGAGCTGGTCGAGCTTCTTGTCCGCCTCGACGACCAGCCTCGCCCCGTCGATGTCGCGCTGCATCAGGCAGCGCATCGATTCGCTGATCGCGTGCTCGGCGATGCCGCCCATCTGGCTGATCAGAGCGCGAAGCTCGTTGAGATCCTGGTCGAAGGCCTTGACGGTATGGCCGGTGCCGCTGTCCATCTGTCGATCCTCTAGCCGTACCGGCCGGTGATATAATCCTTGGTGCGGGGCACCTTTGGATTGGTGAAGATCTCGGACGTCTCGCCATATTCGACGAGCTCTCCGAGGTGGAAGAAGGCGGTCCGCTGCGATACCCGCGCCGCCTGCTGCATGTTGTGGGTGACGATGACGATCGCATAGCGGCCGCGAAGCCCGTGGATCAGCTCCTCGATCTTGGCGGTCGCGATCGGGTCGAGCGCCGAGGCGGGCTCGTCCATCAATATCACCTCGGGATCGACGGCGATGGCGCGGGCTATGCAGAGCCGCTGCTGCTGCCCGCCCGACAGCGCCGTCCCGCTCTCGCTCAGCCGGTCTTTGACCTCATCCCACAGGCCGGCGCGCTTCAGCGAGCGTTCGACGATCGCGTCGAGGTCGCCTTTGCCTGCGGCGAGGCCGTGGATGCGCGGGCCGTAGGCGACATTCTCGTAGATCGACTTGGGGAAGGGGTTGGGCTTCTGGAACACCATGCCGACGCGAGCGCGCAGCTGAACCACGTCCATTCGGGAAGCGTAGATGTCCTCGCCGTCGAGCTCGATCAGCCCCTCCACCCGAGCGCTTGTAATCGTGTCGTTCATCCGGTTGAAGACGCGAAGGAAGGTCGACTTCCCGCAGCCGGACGGGCCGATGAAGGCGGTGACATGCTCCTTTGAGATGTCGACCGACACGTCGGCGACGGCTTTCTTGTCGCCATAAAAGACGCTGACGCCGCGCGCGCGCATCTTGGGCGGCGTCGCCGGAGCGTCCGCGGCCGGGGCCGCAGTCTTGGCAAGTGCGTTCACCAGCGCCTCTCGAACTTGTTTCGCAGGTAGATGGCGATGCCGTTCATCGCGAGCAGGAAGACGAGCAGAACGACGATCGCGGCGGAGGTCTTCTCGACGAAGCCGCGGCTGGCTTCGTCCGACCACAGGAAGATCTGGACCGGGAGGACAGTCGCGGGGTCGCTGATTCCGCCCGGCGGGCTGGCGATGAAAGCGCGCATCCCGATCATCAGCAGCGGCGCCGTCTCACCGAGCGCGCGCGCCATGCCGACGATCGTGCCGGTAAGGATCCCCGGAAGTGCCAGCGGCAGGACGTGGTGGAAGACCACCTGGATACGGCTGGCGCCGACGCCGAGTGCCGCGTCGCGGATCGACGGGGGCACCGCCTTGACGGCATTGCGGCCGGCAATGACGATCACCGGCATCGTCATCAGTGCCAGCGTGATTCCGCCGACCAGCGGGGCCGACCGCGGCAGGTGCATGAAGTTCAGGAACACGGCGAGCCCGAGCAGCCCGAAGATGATCGACGGTACCGCCGCGAGATTGTTGATCGAGACTTCGATCATGTCGGTCCAGCGGTTCCGCGGCGCATATTCCTCCAGATAGATGGCGGTGAGGACGCCGATGGGAAAGGCGAGGGCAAAGGTCACGGCCATGGTCAGCAGCGAACCCTTCAGAGCGCCCCAGATGCCGACGCGCGCAGGCTCGGTCGCGTCCGATCCGGTGAGGAACATCCAGCTGAAGCCCGACAAACCGTTGGTCGCAACAGTGGCGAGCAGGAAAACCAGGAACCCCGCCGAAAGTAGCAAGGCCGCCAGTCCGAGCAGTCGGAAGCGGCGCTCGGCCGCGTAGCGGCGGCGGATCCGCCGCTGCATCGGCGCGGCGTTCCAGTCGGTCGGCGGCCGAGCCGTCCGGGCGACGTCACTCATAGGCTTCGCGATACTTCTTCACCACGCGCAGCGCGATGATGTTGAGCGCCAGGGTCACCAGGAAGAGGACGAGCCCGAGCGCGAAGGCGGCGAGCGTCTTGGGGCTGTCGAACTCCTGGTCGCCGGTCAAAAGCATGACGATCTGGGTCGTCACGGTGGTCACGCTCTCGAACGGGTTCAGCGTCAGATTGGCGGCGAGGCCGGCCGCCATGACGACGATCATCGTCTCGCCGATCGCCCGGCTGACGGCGAGCAGGACGCCGCCGACCACGCCTGGAAGCGCGGCCGGGACCAGCACCTTGCGGATCGTCTCGGACGTGGTCGCGCCCATCGCCAGCGAACCGTCGCGCATCGCCTGCGGCACCGCGGCGATCGAATCGTCGGCCATCGACGAGACGAAGGGGATGATCATGATCCCCATGACGAGGCCGGCGGCGAGCGCCGATTCCGACGAGGCGGGAAGGCCGAGCATGAGCCCGAAGTCGCGTACCGCCGGGGCCACGGTCAGTGCCGCGAAATAGCCGTAGACGACGGTCGGGACCCCGGCGAGGATCTCGAGGATCGGCTTCATCCATCGCCGCACCACCGGCCTGGCATATTCGGTAAGGTAGATGGCGCTCATCAGCCCGAGCGGGATCGCGACCAGCATCGCGATGATCGCGCCGATGAAGATCGTGCCCCAGAAGAGCGGGATCGCTCCGAACGCGCCGGACGATCCCGCCTGGTCGGCGCGGATCGCCGTTTGCGGGCTCCAGTTCAGGCCGAACAGGAACTCCGCCGGCGACACGGCGGCGAAGAAGCGCGCCGCCTCGACCACCAGCGACAGGATGATGCCGATCGTGGTGAGCACGGCCACCAGGCTGGCGAGCAGCAAAGTCGCCATCACCGTCCGCTCGACCCTGGTGCGGGCGCGGAACGCCGGCGCAACGCGGGTATAGGCCCAGCCGCCGCCGGCAAAGCCGATCAGCGCCGCGACGCCGAGCCCGATCAGCGAGTAGAAGCGGATCGCGTCGACATAAACCGGGGCGAGTTGGCGTGCCTGCGGCTGAAAAGCCTGCTCGATGTCGCCTCGGGCAAGGCCGCGGGCCTCGCCGAGGATCGCCTGGCGCCGCAGGCCGAAGTCCGGCAGCGCCGCCGCTTCCGGGCTCGCCAGGACGGTCTGGCGGATCAGCCCCGCCGAGAGGTTGGTCCACGCCAGCAGGAACAGCAAAGCGGGGATGGCGGCCCACAAGGCGACATACCACCCGTGATAGCTCGGCAGCGAGTGAGCCCGGCGCTGCGGCGCCCTCGCAAAGGCCGCGGCCTTGGCGCGCGCCGCCAGCCAGGCGACGAGCCCAAGGCCCGCAATCAACAGAGCGATCGGCCAAAACGCCATTAAAGTGTCCCATCGAAACCGGCGTCGCGCCGGCCATGGAGCGCGCCGGACCTGACCCGCAGGCCTGACGCCACCCGATTGGTTTACGAAGCGAGATCGGCCGCCCTCAGCGGCTGCGGGTTCTGGACCTGCTGCTCGGCGCGGGCGCGGACCTCGGCGGCCGAGGGGATCATCCCCAGCTGCGAAAGATAGCCCCCCTGCGCCCAGCCCCGGGCATATTCGGCGAGGAATTCGCGAATGCCCGGAATGGCGTCCAGATGCTCGCCCTTGACGTAGATGTAGAGCTGGCGAGCGCCGGGATAAGAGAGGTTCGAGATCGTCTCCGGCGACGGTGCGCTGCCGCCGATCGGGATGCCGCGGACCCGCTCCTGATTGGCTTGAAGGAAGCTGTAGCCGAGGACGCCCATCCAGCCCTGATTGTCGGCGACGCGCTGGACGAGCAGATTGTCGTCCTCGCCGGCCTCGACATAGGCGCCGTCTTCACGCAGCTGGGTGCAGACCTGCTTGTGGCGGTCCGAATCCTGCTCCTTGAGCTGCTGCATCGCCGGCTCGGTGTCGCACCCCTTTTCGAGGATCAGCTCGGCGAAGCTGTCGCGGGTTCCTGACGTGGGCGGCGGCCCGTAGACTCGGATCGGCACCGCCGGGAGCGACGGATTGACGTCGCGCCAGGCCCGCGCCGTCTGAGCCCGGCCGAACGGATTGGCGGCGAGCGCGGCGTAGATATCGCGCGTCGTCAGCCGAAAGCCGGTCGGCCGCTGCGCCGATTCGATCAGCGTCAGGCCGTCGATGCCCACGGGGACCTCGATGACACGGGTAACGCCATTGCGGTTGCAGGCTTCGAGCTCGCTCGTCTTCATCCGCCGCGAGGCATTGACGATGTCGGGGAAATTGGCGCCGACGCCGCCGCAAAACTGGTTGATGCCGCCGCCGGTGCCGGTTGATTCCACGATCGGCGCGCCGCCGCTGGACGGGCTCGCCTGGGCGAAGCGCTCCGCGACAGCGCGGGTGAAGGGATATACCGTCGACGAGCCGACGATCCTGATCTGCTGGCGCGCCGCGCCGCCGGACCCGTCCGATTCGCCGCAGGCCCCGAGCCCAAGCGTGCCGAGCGCGGCAAGCGCCGCAACCATGATGGCTTTCTTCAACTGTTCCTCCTGTCGCCGCTGTGGCGCGTGACTCGCCCTAGGCCGGGGTCGCGCGATTCCTGTGACGGACAGATGACAGTTTCATGACGGACCCTGCGTCGCCACCGGCAGCAGGACCTCTACCGACGTGCCTTCGCCGACGACGCTGCGGATCGTCAGCCGGCCACGGTGCCGCTCGACGATATGCTTGACGATAGCGAGGCCGAGGCCGGTGCCGCCGAGCGACCGGCTGCGGCTGGCATCGACGCGGTAGAAGCGCTCGGTCAGCCGCGGGATATGCTCGGCCGGGATGCCGGGGCCTTCGTCGGCGACGATCAGGCGCAGCATCTCGCCGGCGCGGCTGAGGGCGACCCGGACCCGCGTCTCCGGGCGGCCGTAGCGGACCGCGTTGGAGATCAGGTTCTCGATCATCTGGAGCAGCTGGGCGCGGTCGCCGCCGACCGGGGGAAGGCTTTCCTCGGCCTCGATCTCGATCGCGGAGCCGGCCTCGTCGGCCGTCCGCCGCAAATTGCAACGCGCCTGCTCGACAAGCTCCGGGAGCGGCAGTTGCTCCTTGGGAAGGGTGAATCGCTCGGCCTCGATCCGCGACAGCGAGATCAGATCCTCGACCAGCCGCTTCATCCGCTGCGCCTCGTCGTGGACGATGGCGATGAAGCGCGCCCGCGTCGGCTCGTCGACCTCGGCCGCGCGCTCGTGCAGCGTCTCGGCGATCCCCACCAGCGTCGCAAGCGGCGTCCGCAATTCATGGCTGGCATTGACGACGAAGTTCACTCTCATCTGCTCCGCCGCCGATTCCTCGCTTCGATCGGTGAGGCGGACGAGGAGGCTGCCGTCGCCGAGCGAACGGACCTGCATGCGCCAGCGGCGATCGACCTCGCCGAGGCCGACCAGCTCGACGTCGCCCTCCGGATCGGCCTCGCCCATCAGCCGCTCGACCGCGGCCGGGTGCCTGAAGGCGAGGCGAACGTCGGCGCCCTCGGCCGCTGCGCCGAGGAGGCTGCGGGCGGCGCCATTGGCGACCCGCACGAAACCGTCGCGGACGATCACCGCCGGCTCGCTCAGCGCGTCGACGAGCCGCCGGACCGCCGGCTCCTCTTGCCCGCCGAGGCGATTCGGATCGCTCATCGCGGCGTTTGTGTCCGGGAACGGCCGCCATGGCCAGTCCTGCCGCCGGACTTGACTCGCTCCGGCGGCTGTGAGGGAATAAGCGGCCCCCTCGCGGAGGGGCTGTGGGCGTTCGGCGCGACGCAAAGGGGGAGGCGGCGATGGCGGTTTCGACGATCGACGGCACGTTGGAGGAAGCGGTGCTGAAGCGCGTCCGGCGCAACCTGCGGGTTTACGAGCGGCTCACCTTCCGGCTCCGCGACGGCACCACCAAGTCGGTCGGCAAGTCGATCGTCGATGCGCCGGTGGCCGAGCGGCTGGTGCCGGGGACGAGCGGGCGCTTCTACCTGTTCACCGCCATCGACCATCGCGGCGTCCACGGCATCCGCGACAGCGCCGGCCAGTCGGTGTTCGGCTTTCCGACCAACAACGAGAAAGCGACGCTGTGGATCATTCCGGTCATGCTGGTGCTGATCGCATTGATGCTGATGATCGAGCGCATACCCGGGCTCGCCGTGCTTGCGCTGATCATCAGCGTTCCCGCTTACTTCTTCTACCGGCACACGCGGCTCGAGGCGACCAAGCAGTTCGAGGCGGACGCCGCGTTCAGAGCGCCGGCTTCATCGACGACGGCCCCGCCCGCGGCCGAACCGGCGGCCGGCGCCTGATGGCGGACGCCGGCCACTGGACCTATCGCGACGCTTCGACGGTCGCGGCCTGGGCGCAGCGGCTGGTCTGGCTTCAGGCCGCTTTGTCGGCATTGGCGATCCTGTTCCAGTGGATGCGCGGCTTCGACCCGAAGCAAACGGGGGCGGCGGAAGCGGCGGTGGTGATGGTCCAGTTCCTGCTCTACATCGTCACCGGGATCGTCGCGCTACCTTGGATCTATCTCGCGAACGCCAATGCCCGCGCTCTGGGCGCGAGCGACATGATGGTGAGCCCCGGTTGGGCGGTGGGGTGGTTCTTCGTCCCGCTGATGAACCTGGTCATGCCTTATCTGATGATGCGCGAGCTCTGGAAGGCGAGCGCGAAGCCGAAGGACTGGCAGCTCGAGTACGCCCCGCCGCTGATCCTTTTGTGGTGGGTGCTCTGGGTGGCGGCAGGAATTAGCGGCCTGATCGCATTCCAGCTGACCTTCCAGCCGGAAGATGAAGCCGCCGCGGCGGCGGATTACGCTTACTTCCTCTCCGACCTTTGCTTCATTCCCGCTTCATTGCTCTTTGCCTCGCTCATTGGCCGGATCCAGGCGATGCAGCGCCGCACCGGGCCCGCCGAGGTCTTCGCCTAGCCGCGCCTCGCGCGCCAGCCGCTCGCGGCGCCCGGGGGAGCCGCCGGATCGGGGACGATCGCGGAATCCTCGACCAGCGCCCGGAAGGTTTCGCGGCCGACCGTGAAACGGAGGCTGCGGCCGCGGAGCGCAACATTCTCGAGCGGGCGCCCCCCGAGCGTGCCCGTCACCGTCTGGAATTGCTGCTCAAGCTCCAGCACAGCCTCGCTGCCGTCGCCGCGTCGCAGGATCCAGCGTCCTGCCGCGGTGGCGGGCACGATCCACAGAAAGATCCTGGACGCGTCGAATTCGCGCCGCGCGTCCGGGCGCCAGTCGCCGAGATCGAAATTGTGGCTGACGATGCGCGTGCCGGGGCGAAGCTCGGTAAGCAGCCGCGGCCGGAGCCGCATATTGACCTCGGGCAGCAGGTACATCGTCACCACGCTCGCCTCGCGCAGCGGGGTATCGAAAAGATCCTGGGTCCGGAAACGGGCGCGGGAGCCGACCTGGGCCAGCGCCGCCGCCGCCGTCGCTTCGGAAACGCGGGCCGGGTCCAGATCGACGCCGAACGCGCGGGCGCCGCGCTGCGCCGCCATGATCGCGATTCGGCCGTCGCCCGAGCCGAGATCGATCAGATAATCGTCGCGGCCCACCTCGGCGAGTTCCAGCATCGCCTCAACCACGCGGCGCGGCGTCGGCACGTACGGCACGTCGAGATCGGCTTCGGCGATGCGGGTGGCGGGGGCGGGCGCGAAGGGATCCATGCCGCTGCCGCCGAAGGCGCAGCCGCCTGCGGCGAGGAGCAAAAGGAGGGGAAAGGCGCGCACGAGGCGGGGATAGCAGAGCGGCGGCGCCTTGTATCGGAAGCGAGACCACGCCATCTGGCCGCCATGGCCGACAGCCCGCTCAAGGTCGCGATCCTCCCCGTCACGCCGCTGCAGCAGAATTGCTGCCTGGTCTGGTGCACCCGGACGATGAAGGGCGCTTTCACCGACCCCGGCGGCGACCTGGAGCGGCTGAAGGCGGCCGCGCGGGCGCAGGGCGTGACGATCGAGAAGCTGCTCCTGACGCACGGGCATATCGATCATTGCGGCTCCGCCAAGATACTCGCCGAGGAACTCGCCGTCCCGATCGAGGGGCCGCACGAGGCGGACCGCTTCTGGATCTCGCGGCTCGAGGATGACGGGCGGATGTACGGCATCCGCGGCAAGACGTTCGAGTCGGACCGGTGGCTCGACAATGGCGACCAGGTCACCGTCGGCGAACTGGTCTTCGACGTCTATCACTGCCCCGGCCACACGCCCGGCCACGTCGTCTTCCATCACCCGGCGTCCCGGCTCGCCATCGTCGGCGACGTGCTGTTCCAGGGCTCGATCGGCCGCACCGACTTTCCGATGGGCAATCACCAGGACCTGATCGACGCGATCACGAAGCGGCTCTGGCCGCTCGGCGACGACACCGCCTTCATCCCCGGCCACGGTCCGATGAGCACCTTCGGTCAGGAGCGCCGCACCAATCCGTTCGTCGCCGACCGGGTGCTGGCCCGCGCCTAGCGCGCGAGCGAAGCGCTCCGGGCCGCCGGAATTTCGAATCCGCCGCGGACCGGCGGGCTCCGATAGGCGATCGCGATTGCGTAGATCCCGAGCGCGAGGAGAACCGCCCAGCTGAGGCCGATCCCGCCGACGCGAAGCAGGTTCGCGCCGTGCCGGTCCATGCCGAAGGCGTGCGCGATCCGCGCCAGAATGAAGACGATCGCCGCCGCCCACAGCCACAGGTTGCCGCCGGTCGCAAGCTCCAGCAGGCCCAGCAGGATCAGGAAAATGGGGACGTTCTCGGCGAAATTGCCGTGCGCCCGCATCCGCCGCGCCAGCACCTCGTTGCCGCCGTCGCCGACGCCGATCTTGAGCGGCCGCCGCAGCCGGCTGACGCGCAGGCTCAGCCAAATGTGCAGGATGGCCGCCGCGCCGGCGAAGGTGAGGGTGATCGGAAGGATCATTGCAGGCTGCTCCCGTCTCGCCGGGCACTGGTCGCACGCCCGCCCCGAGCTTGCAACTGCGAGTGAAACCGTTATAGCCCGCGCCTTCGCGCGAGAGCGTTTTCGGCCGCAAGGCCAGCGGCCGGCCGGCCGCTGACCAAGGGCCCGCACTCGCCACATCGCAATCGCTTCCACTAAAACAGGTGCCGAATGGCCGTCCCCAAGAGAAAAACTTCGCCTTCGAAGCGCAACATGCGCCGCAGCCACGACGCGCTGAAGGCGCCGCAATATCAGGAATGCCCGAATTGCGGCGAGCTGAGGCTGCCGCACAATGTGTGCGTGAGCTGCGGCCACTATAAGGGCCGTGAAATCCTCGAGCCGAAGGCGTAGGCGCAACCGGCGCGACCAGGCGGGAGACGTTCAGGCGGTGGGCAACGGGCCACGGATCGCAATCGACGCGATGGGTGGCGACAGCGGCCCGCCCGCCATGGTCGCCGGCGCCGCGCGCGCGCTGAAGCGGCGGCCGGAGCTCAGCTTCCTCCTGTTCGGTGACCAGGCGCTGATCCGGGAAGAGATCGATCGCCACCCGACCCTCGCCGCCGCCTGCGAGATCGTCCATTGCGACGACGTCATCGCAGGCACCGAAAAGCCGAGCCAGGCGATCCGCCGCGCCAAGACCACGTCGATGGGGCGCACGGTGGCGGCGGTCAAAGGCGGCGATGCGCAGGCGGCTGTGTCGGGCGGCAATACCGGCGCGCTGATGGCGATGGCGAAGCTCGCGCTGAGGACCATGCCCGGTATCGACCGCCCTGCCCTCGCCGCCCTGCTCCCGACGCTCGGCGACAACGACCTCGTGATGCTCGACCTCGGCGCCAACACCGAATGCGACGTCGACAATCTCGTTCAGTTCGCCGTCATGGGCGCGGCTTACGCCCGCGTCGTGCTTGATCTCGAGCGGCCGCGCGTCCAGCTCCTCAACATCGGCACCGAGGAGCTTAAGGGCACGGACGAACTCAAGGACGCGGCGGCGATCCTGCGCGAATCGAGGGATTTGGGAATGCGCTTCGACGGCTTCATCGAGGGCGACAAAATCTCCCGGGGCGGCGCCGACGTCGTCGTGACGGACGGCTTTTCCGGCAATATCGCCCTCAAGTCGGTCGAGGGGACGGCGCGCTTCGTCACCGACCTGCTCCGCCGCGCCTTCACCAGCTCGCTGCGCTCGAAGTTCGGCTTTCTGATCTCGCGCCCGGCGACCGAGCTGCTTCGTCACCATCTCGACCCCAACAACCATAACGGCGCGGTCTTTCTCGGGCTCAACGGCCTCATCGTGAAGAGTCATGGCAGCGCCAACGAAAAAGGCGTGGCGAACGCGATCCGGGTCGCCGCCCAGATGGTGCGCGAGGACCTCACCCGCAAGATCGCCGACGATCTCGCCAACGTCGCCGCCGCCAACCACGTCGCGGAGCCTGCGAAATGAGCCGCCGGTCCGTGATCATCGGCACCGGCGCCGCGCTGCCGCCGCGCCGGGTCACCAATGCCGAGCTGGCAGAGCGGGTCGAGACCACGCACGAATGGATCGTCGAACGCACCGGAATCGAGGCCCGCCACATTGCCGGCGACGGCGAAACCACGGCGACGCTGGCCACCGAGGCAGCCCGCAAGGCGCTCGATACGGCCGGCATCGAGGCCGGGCAGATCGGCCTCATCGTCCTCGCCACCGCCACGCCTGACCAGACCTTCCCGGCAAGCGCCACCCGCGTCCAGACCGCTCTCGGCATCGACGATTGCATTGCCTTCGACGTCCAGGCGGTCTGCACCGGCTTCCTCTACGCCCTGTCGATCGCCGACAATATGATGAAGGGCGAAATGGCCGATTACGCCCTCGTGATCGGCTCGGAGACCTTCAGCCGTATCCTCGACTGGGAGGACCGGGCCACCTGCGTCCTGTTCGGCGACGGCGCCGGCGCGCTGGTCCTTCAGGCGAAGGAAACGAGCGACGAGGGCATTCTCGCCACCCGGCTCCACGCCGACGGGCGGCACAACGATCTTCTCTACGTCGACGGCGGCGTGTCGACGACCGGCCTGGTCGGCAAGCTCAGGATGAAGGGCAAGGAAGTCTTCCGCCACGCGGTGGTCAACCTTTCGGCCGTGCTCAACGAGGTGCTCGAAGCGGCCGGCCATCGTGCCGACGAAGTGGACTGGGTCGTCCCCCACCAGGCGAACAAGCGCATCCTCGATGCCACGGCGAAGAAGCTCGGCCTGTCCCCGGAGCGCGTCATCGTGACCGTGGATCAACATGCCAATACGTCGGCGGCCTCGGTCCCGCTCGCGCTCGACGTCGCCGTGCGCGACGGACGCATCAAGAAAGGCGATCTTGTCGTGCTCGAGGCGATGGGCGGCGGTTTTACCTGGGGCGCGGCCGTCTTACGCTACTAAGTATCAGACTTTCATTGCACTTGCCGTTAAGGTGGATTAGTGTTTCGCGTTCCAAAGGGGAGGGGTGGTTTCGATGGCTGACGCAGGGACGATCAGGAAGCCGGCGGCCGGCACGCTGACTCGCGCCGATCTGGCCGACACCGTTCATCGCGAGATCGGCCTTTCGCGCGCCGACTCCGCGGACATCGTTGAGCGCATCCTCCATCATATGTGTCACGCCCTTTCCGACGGGCAGAATGTGAAGATTTCCGGCTTTGGAAGCTTCATCCTGCGCGACAAGGGCGAGCGAGTCGGCCGCAATCCGAAGACCGGCGTCGAGGTGCCGATCGCGCCGCGCCGGGTCCTCACCTTCCGCGCCAGTCAGATCATGCGCGAGCGGATCGCCCGCGGCGGGTAATCGCCCGTAATGGAATCACCGAGCCGCAAGAGCGAACACGCCTTCCGGACGATCGGCGAACTTGCCAGCGAACTCGGCGTCCCGCAGCACATCCTTCGCTATTGGGAGACGCGCTTCCCGCAGCTGCGCCCGCTGCAGCGCGCCGGCAACCGCCGCTATTACCGGCCCGACGACGCCGCGCTCGCGCGCCGCATCCACCGCCTTCTGAACCATGACGGCTATACGATCCGCGGCGTCCAGCAGCTGCTCGCGAAAGGCGACAAGGCGCCCGCCGATGAAATGCCGAGTGCGGCACCCGCTCCCGAGCCGGCCAATGAAGCGGCGGGCTTCGCGCTCGACGAACTGCGCGCGCTGCGCCGGACGCTCGCCGAGGCGCTGCAGGAGACGGCGCTCTAGCCCTTGGGACGGAAACGTCAGCGGTCCTCCGGTTCGGGCCCGAGCTGCGGGTCCAGGTCGCGCGGACGGATGAACTTCCGCAGCTTTCCCGTTCCACGTTCGACTTCGCTCCAGCAATCGACGGGGAAGGCGATCTCGGCAACCGTCCCGGTCGGATATTTGGTCGACAGCTCGTCGCGCAGGCGATTGCGTCGCTCGCCGTCGGTCAGCATCAGCGCCACATTCTCCAGTCCCGGATTGTGGCCGACGACCAGCAGCCGGTCGGCGCCTTCGTCGGCTTCATGGATCACTTCCAGGAGCGTCGTCACCGAGGCGAGGTAAATGCGCTCGTCAAAGTCGGCGCGGATCGGCTGGCCATAGCCTTCGGCCAGGTCGGCGAGGGTCTCGACCACCCGGGTGGCGGGCGAGGCGACGACCCGGTCCCATTCCAGCCCCTGGGCGCGCATGGCCTCCCCGACCGCGCGGGCCGCGCGACGACCGCGTTTGTTGAGCGGCCGGTCGAAGTCACGCGCGACGGCGTCGTTCCAGCTCGACTTAGCGTGCCTGAGGAGGATCAGCGTTTTCATTCGGGCTCCGCAGAGGATCGGCCGAATCGGCCCACGACAGCCGCCACCTTACCCGCTCGATCGCGTCGGCGAGATGAACCCGCGACACGCGCACCCCCGGCGGAAAGGCATTGAGCAAGCGCGACGGCGTCGCCGCCGACAGGAGCACGAACATGCCCCGGTCCTGCTGGCGCCGGATCAGTCGGCCAAAGGCCTGGGCGAGCCGGGCGCGAACGACCCGTTCGTCGTAGCCGGAGCCGCCGGCGGCCGCACGGCGCGCGGCGTGAAGCACGGTCGGCCGCGGCCATGGCACGCCTTCCATCACCACCAGCCGCAGCGACTCGCCCGGCACGTCGACCCCGTCGCGCACCGCGTCGGTGCCGAGCAGCGACGCGCGCGGATCGTCGCGGAAAATGTCGACCAGGGTGCCGGTGTCGATCGGATCGACATGCTGGGCGTAAAGCGGAAGGCCGGCGCGGGCGAGGCGATCGGCGATGCGGGCATGCACCGCCCGCAGGCGCTGGACCGCGGTGAAAAGGCCGAGCGTGCCGCCTTGCGCCGCCTCGATCAGCCGCGCATAGGCGCCGGCCAAGGCGGCGTGGTCCCCTTTTTTGACGTCGGTGACGATCAGGACCTCGCTGTTCCGGGCATAATCGAAGGGGCTCGCCGCCTCGAAGCGCCCGATCTCGCCGCCGACGTGGCAGGCGCCGGTGCGCGCCTCGGCATCGGCCCAGGCGCCGCCCCCGCCGCGCAGGGTGGCGGAGGTGACGAGGACGCCGTGCGCCGGCTTCAGAACCGCTTCCGCCAGCGGACGGGTGGGGTCGAGCCAGTGGCGGTGCAGCCCGATGTCGAATTCGCGGCCCTCGACGCGGTCGACCGCCAGCCAGTCGACGAAGTCGGGGTCCGCCGGGCCGCCGATGCGCGCGGCCAGCGCGATCCAGGCGGAAATAGCCTGGCTGCGCCAGGAAAGGCCGCCGACCGCGCCTTCGACCCGCGCGCGCGCCTGCGCGTCAAGCCAGTCGGGCGCGTCTTCCAGCACCGCCTCGAGCCGCTTTCCGAGCGCGACCAGCGGACGCAGCAGCAGCTCCAGCGCCTCGACGGCCGGCGCCGCCGCCTCGACCAGCCCAGCGTCCGGCTCGGCGAGCTCGGTCTCCAGCCCGTAACCGGCGTCCTGCGCCGTGGCGCGGGCGTAAACGGTGCCGCGCACGGCGGCCAGCAACCGCTCCAGCGGTCCGAACGGCGCCCCTTCGGCAAGCCGCTGCAGCCAGCCGTCGCCCGGCAGTGCGCCCGCCATCTCGACCGCGGCGGCGAGCGCGGCGGCGCCGGCTTCGTCATAGGAGGCGACGTCCATCAGCCGAGCGGCGAGGCCGCGGCGCCGGCCGCGCGACTTGCCTTCCGGGCCGAGGATCCAGCGCCTCAGCTCGATCGCTTCCTGGCCCGTCAAAGCCGCCGAGAAAGTGGAATCGGCGGCGTCGAACAGGTGATGGCCTTCGTCGAACACGATCCGCGTCGGCGGCTGGCCGGCGCCTGCCCCAGAGGAGCCCGGGGTCCGCCCGCGTGCGGCGTTGATCATCAATAGCGCGTGATTGGCGATCACCAAGTCGGCATTCTGGCTCGCTCGCGCCGCCCGCTCGATGAAGCACCGCCGGTAATGGGGACAGCCCGCATAGACGCATTCGCCGCGCCGGTCGGTGAGCGCGGTCGCGCCGGCGCGGCGGAACAGGCTCGTCAGCCAGCCGGGCAGGTCGCCGCCGACCATGTCGCCGTCCTTGGTATAAGCCGCCCAGCGGGCGACGAGCTGGGCCAGCGTCGCCGCGCGCCCGGCGAATCCGCCCTGCAGCGCGTCCTCGAGGTTCAGCAGGCAGAGATAGTTTTCGCGGCCCTTGCGGATGACGATGCGCCGCCGGCGCTCGGCCGGGTCGGCGAACAGCCGCTCCCCTTCGCGGTCGAGCTGGCGCTGCAGTGCCTTGGTGTAGGTCGAGACCCAGACCGCGCCATCCGCTTCGGCCGCCCAGACCGAGGCCGGGGCGAGATAGGCGAGCGTCTTGCCGATGCCCGTTCCGGCCTCGGCGAGCAGCAGGTTCGGCCGGCCGTCCGCCTCGCGCGGCGCGAACACCGCCGCGGCGGCGGCGGCGAACCCGCGCTGTCCTTCCCGCGGTTCGGCCTGTCCGCCCACCAGCCTCGCGAGGCGGTCCACCGCCGCGCGTTCGTCGAGCCGGATCGGCCGCGGCTGCGCGCGCACCGCCCCCTCCTCCCATTCCGGGAGGCGGGTGAACAGCCATCGCTCGTCGCGCTCCGGCCGACGCAGCCGCTCGGCGACCGCCGCGCCCCAGGGCCAGCGCAGCCGGTACAACGCCTGCGCCGATGCCCACGCCCCTTCCCGCTCCGGCCATTCGCGCTCGAGCGTGCCGAGCATCGCCGCCGCGGCGACCCTCTGGAAGGCGGCGGCCTCATCATCGGCGGCCGGCGCGGCGAGGCCGAGCGCGTCGGCCAGCCCCTTCGGCGTCGGCACGGCGAAGCGCGCCGGATGCACGAAAGCGAACAGCTCGAGCAGGTCGAGCCCGGAAAGCTCGGGATAGCCGAGCCGGCTCGCGACCAAGGGCGCGTTCAGCATGATCATCGGCGTCTCGGCCGCGCGCCCGATCGCTTGCCCCCGCCCGACCCCTTCCACGCGCCCGTCCGCATGGGCGATCCAGATCCCCGCATGGGTTGCGTGGAGCGCGGGATGGGGCAAAGAGGCTGCCATCCGCCGGTGATGGCTCAGGCGGAACGGAAGGGCAACAGTGTCGGTCGCATCGGAGCTCCGCGAAGCCGCCCGGGTCTCGAAGGCCTGGCCCTATGAGGAAGCGCGCAAGCTCCTGAAACGCTATCCCGACGGACCACCGGAGCGCGGCATCCTCTTCGAGACCGGCTACGGCCCATCGGGGCTGCCGCATCTCGGCACCTTCCAGGAAGTCGCGCGCACTTTGATGGTCCGCCACGCGCTGGGCGAGATGGTCGACTGGCCGAGCCGGCTGATCGCCTTTTCGGACGACATGGACGGCATGCGCAAGATTCCCCCCGGGGTTCCGCACCAGGACTTGATGCACGCCCATCTCGATCAGCCGCTCTGCGCCATTCCCGATCCCTATGGCTGCGGGCATGCAAGCTTCGCCGACCATAATAACGGACTGCTGCGCCAGTTCCTCGACCGCTTCGGCTTCGACTACGAGTTCCTCGCCAGCTCCGAATGCTACCGCTCGGGCCGGTTCGACGAGACGTTGAAGGAGGTGCTCCGCCGCTACGACGCGATCATGGCGGTGATGCTGCCGACGCTCGGCGAGGAGCGGCGCAAGACCTATTCCCCGGTGCTGCCGGTGAGCGCGGCGAGCGGCAAGGTGTTGCAGGTGCCGATCGAAGTCATCGACTCCGAGGGGGGGCTGATCGCCTTCGAGGACGAGGGCGAGCGCGTCGAGCGGTCGATCCTTTCCGGCGGCGCCAAGCTGCAGTGGAAGGTCGATTGGGCGATGCGCTGGGTGGCGCTCGGCGTCGATTACGAGATGTCCGGCAAGGATCTGATCGACAGCGTCACCCACAGCTCCAAGATCGCCCGCATCCTCGGTGGCCGCCCACCGGAAGGCTTCAATTACGAGATGTTCCTCGACGAGAATGGCGAGAAGATCTCCAAGACCAGGGGCAACGGCGTCACCATCGACGAATGGCTGACCTATGCGCCCGAGGAGAGCCTCGCTTTCTACATCTACCGCGACCCCAGGAAGGCGAAGCAGCTGGGCTTCTCGGTCATCCCCAAGGCGGTCGACGAATATTACCAGTTCCTCGCCGCTTATCCGGAGCAGGAGCTGGACAAGAAGCTCGGCAATCCGGTCCACCACGTCCATGCCGGCGACGTGCCGCCGGCGCGCATGCCGGTCAGCTTCGCGCTGCTACTCAACCTCGTCGCCGTCGCCTCGACCGACGACAAGGACCTGCTGTGGGGCTTCGTGAAGCGCTACTGCCCCGAAGCCTCGCCGGAGAGCCACCCGGAGCTCGACCGGCTGCTCGACCATGCGCTCGCTTACTTTCGCGACTTCATCGCCGACTCGCTGCGCCTCCGCCCGCCGAGCGAGACGGAGGCCGCAGCGCTGCGAGACCTGGACGCGCGCCTCGCGGCGCTTGGCGAGGACGCCGACGCCGAGACGATCCAGACCCATGTCTATGAGGTCGGCAAGAGCCAGCCGTTCGAGAACCTTCGCGACTGGTTCAAGGCGCTCTACGAGATACTGCTCGGCACGAGCCAGGGCCCGCGCATGGGCAGCTTCATCGCCCTCTACGGCATCGCCAACAGCCGCAGGCTGATTGCGAAGGCGCTCAAGTCTCACAGGAGAATTGTTGTCAATTCATCCTAGCGTCACGCGCATTGCATCCTGCCAGCCTGAAGTGCAGGTTCACTTCCGACCAATCTCCAACTGGTTGTGGCCATTGCAGCCGGTTATGGTTCTTCGGCTGGGGGTGACGGATGGACGACGAGCCTTTGGGTCCTTGTGACCGGAATTTTGCGGAGCATACGCGCCACTTGTTCGTCGAAGTCGCGCAGGCCCGAGCGATTGCCGGTGGGGCGCGGCCCGCGCGGCGCGCCGTCTTCCGCAAGTGCCATGGCGTGGCGCATGGAAGGCTGGAACTGGATCCAGGCAGGCCCGATTCGCTTCGCCACGGGATCTTTGCCGGGGATGCCTATGACGTGTGGGCGCGGTTCTCGAGCGACGTGAGGCCGACGGCAAGCGACGCTGACAACGGTACGATCGGCATCGGCCTCAAGCTCTTCGGAGTCACGGGTCCGACCCTCGCGGCACATGATCCGGCGGCGCCCACGGCCGATCTCATCCTTCAGAACCATCCCGTTTTCTTCGTCGACACGGGGAAGGACATGTGCGTCTTCACCGACCTGTCGCTTCAGGGAAAGTCCGAGGACTGGTTCGAGCGGCACCCGGAGACCAAACGCATTCTCGAAGAAATGACGAAATTCGAGGCCAGCGTCCTGAGCGCTACTTACTGGAGCGTCCTTCCCTACGCCTGCGGAGTCGCGAGCGCGGTCAAGTACCGCCTGCTGCCCGAAGCCTCGGGCCCTTCAAGAGCCCCGGAAGGCGACACCAACCGGCTGCGGACGGATCTTGCCGCGCGGCTCAAGGATGAGGCGGTCGGCTTCACGTTGGCGCTGCAGGTTCCGCGTCCCGGCTGGACCCCGGATCTCGAGCGCGCGACGCAGGACTGGCCGGAGCAGGAAGCTCCATTCCAGCCGGTCGGCCGCGTCACCTTCGACGTTCAGGATGTGGCGACCGAAGGCCAGGAAAGCTATGGCGAGACACTGGCCTTTTCGCCCTGGCGCGTGCCCGAGGCCAACCGCCCGCTCGGCAGCATCGCCGAGTCGCGTCGTCTGACCTACCCGGCGTCGATGGCGCAGCGCTATCAGGTGAACGGTACGCCCGTCGCCGAACCGCACCGGCGCAGGCCGCCGCGGCTTCAGCTCCCACTCGAGGATGGAGGATCGAATGACGGATGAGAGCCGTGCGGCCGGCGGAGGCCGACCCCTCGCTGCAGCCGATATCGAGTCCCTCGGCATTTATCCACCTCTCGGCATAGCGCGGGTGGGCAACGCGATCGATCCTGCCAATCCATTCATCCAGGACTATGTGTTGAGCGTCGAGACGATTGGCGGCCCCCACCTGCTGCCGGACGGAAGCCCGGCCGTCGGAGTGGGCGACTTCCGCGCCGACAACGGCGCGATCAAGCGCCACGGCGCGCGCTTCCGCATCTATGCAAAGACCAAGAGCGGCGAACACGTCGAGCTGACCATCTCGTCCGGCGTCCGCATACGATGGCGGGTGGCACTCGCGAACCTCAAAGCGGGCTGGTACGAATTCAACCAGGCGATGGACCTCGGCGAGCCGCTGAGCCAACCGGCGAAACGCCGCAACTGGCAACTGCCGACGATCCCCGGGGGGCGTCGCTCGCTGGACATCGTTCCTACTCCGATCGCGATCGAAGGTGCCGATCTTGCCGGGCCGGATTATTGCTTCGACGATGGCTTGTTCTGCGCGAAGCCCGTCTATCTGGGGGAACTCAGAACCGACCCGGAAGGACGATTGATCGTCCTCGGCGGAAGAGGAGCGGCCGCGCCATTCCGTCCCAACCTGCAGCCGATCACTTTCGCCAACAATTTCGGCTGGCACGACGACGTCGCCGACGGCCCGGTTCGAGCGACGGTGGTCTTCGATGATGGAACCGAGATCGAGGCCGAGCCGGCCTTTGTCGCGGTAACGCCTCCCAATTACGCGCCCGGCCTCGTCCCCGTGGTCACGATGGACGACACGGTGCGCGAGACTTTCATCGCGTCGCAATGGCTCGACCGACCCTCGACCACCTCCTTTACGAATGACGTCTGGCCGATATTCGACCGGCTGACCGGCTTGCAGTGGATCGACCACGGCCTCTTCGTCCTGCACGGCGCGGGTTCCCCCATCGATGCGCGCGATCCGGCGGTGATCGACCGTCTGCGCGACCCGGCGCAGGCGCAGGAAGACTGGCGACGCGCACTGTTCGAGCTTTTCAGAGATCCGATGAGCAAGGCCAAATATGCAGGACCGATGCTGCCCCAGATATTCGGGGATGCCTATGGCGAATCGGAGGACGATCCGCGCGTCGAGCTCGCCCTTACTCCAACGCAATATGAGCATCTCTCGCGCTGGGCAGACGGCGACTTCACGGATGACTGGCCGGGTTCGATCCCGCAGCCGCCGGCTTTCGGCGACCTCGACGCGGAACAGCAGATGCGACACCTCGAGCGGGCACCTTTGCATGACTGTATCGGAGGCCCGTTTCATCCCGGCATCGAGCTCACCTGGACGATGCGGCTGAAGAGCGTTTGGCAACGTCCGTACCGCCTCAAGATCATCGATGGCAATGCCCCGGCGGCCCAGAACTTCGGGCCCGAACTGACCCCGGCCGCCTGCCTTGCTGACGGCGGCCCCTATGACGGGGTCGCCGCGGGGGCGCTGACGAGGTTCCTGGGTGTTCCGTGGCAGACCGACGGCACATCGTGCAATTCGGATGCCGACTACGGCCCCTGGTTCTTCCTATCGATGCCGACCTTCTGGGGCGTGCGGGTTCCCGACCAGGTATTTGCCGAAGCGAATTACGTCCGCGCCCGCGACCTCGACCCGGCCGTCTCGCAACTCCAGATTGCCAAGCATTTCACCTTGCGGGTCGACTGGCTCCGCGACGTTCGGGGGAGTACCTATTATGACCGGCTGAACAACATGATCCAGAAATGGTCCAACCTCGGCATGGTTATCGCCGCCCCCGAGCCGGTGTCGCACCTTCCCGAAGGCCTGCGGGTCGAGCAGGGGCGAGTATCGCGGGCCGGCGCCGATCCCAAGCGGAAGCTGGTCGCGTCAGTGGAGGCACTGGCTCACCCACCCTCGAAGGTGCGCGCGATGACGAAGCTTGCCGCCGAGGCCGTGGTATCGATCGACGAGACGACGCCACCCGAACCGGCACGCAGGCGCTTCCGTCAGGACGAAGTATAATCGATGGGCGCGACCAGGGTCGATGTGGCGGTAGTCGGCGCCGGCCCCGCCGGCGCCACGGCCGCCCGCATCCTGGCGCTGAACGGGTTGCGCGTAGCGCTGATCGACCCCCTTTCGCGACCCGTCGACCGGCTGGAGCTGATCGCTCCCGGGGCCCAGCCGCTGCTGCAGCGGCTGCAGTTGGGAAGCTTGCTCGCCGATCCCGACCTCGCTCAGCCATGCCCCGGGATCCGGCGGCGCTGGGGAGGCGCACCTGATCACTTTCAGGATTTCCTGCGGCATCCGCTCGGTCAGGGCTATGTCGTCGACCGCGCTCGCTTCGATTTGGAGCTGAGATCCAGGGCAGTCGCGGCTGGGGCCGTTCTGACTCCCGGGCGCGTCGCCGGTTTGGAGCGGAGTCCTCGGGAGATACGCCTTCGGCTCTCGGGCATGGCGTCCGGTTCCCTATTGGGAGCGAAGGTGGTCGTTGACGCTACCGGGCGGCCTGCAATGGTAGCCAGGAAGCTCGGCGCCAGGCGAATGGTCTTCAGCGCCCTCGTCGCTCGGCAAAGCTCGGCCGAACCTGCGTCGGCCGGCGGCCACTTGCAGGTCGAAGGTGAGAGCGATGGGTGGACCTATTGGGTCGAAGGTCCCGGACGTCGCACCGAGTCTTGGCGGGTCGCGCCGCCGGGAGGGCCGGCTGGGCCGCGGTTCAAGCATCGCGCGGTCGAAGCTTCTTCGGCCCGGCTCGATCGCGCCGCCGGACGGCGTTGGCTGGCTGTCGGAGATGCGGCGGCGAGCTTCGATCCGCTCACGTCGCAAGGCCTCGCCAATGCCTTTTCCACAGCCATGGTGGCGGCGGGAATGGTCCTCGACGGCTTCCAGGCGGATTGCGGCGCGGCTGACCTCTACAGTGAAGCTGTGGCATTGACCCATCACCGCTCGGAAGCGGTGCGCGTCGCGATGTACGGCGACTTGGCGCGGCGGGAGTCACGTCTCGCCCGACAAACGGCGACGAGGCCGATTTCCGAGTCGCCTGCGAGCGGCCGCGCGGCTCGACAGCCCGCCGACACCTCGAGCAGCGCGACCGGCAGCGCCTAACCCCGGCGGGTGGCGATCCAGTCGTCGATCTTGCGCTCGAGCACGGTCAGCGGCAGGGCGCCGCTCATCAGCACCTGCGCGTGGAAGTCGCGCAGGTCGAAGCGGTCGCCGAGCGCCTGCTCGGCCCGGGCGCGCAGCTCGAGGATCTTGAGCTGGCCGATCTTGTAGGCGAGCGCCTGGCCGGGGATGGCGATGTAGCGCTCGACTTCCGACGTCGCTTCCGTCTCGCTCATGCCGCTATTGTCGAGCATGTAGCGGATCGCCTGCTCGCGGGTCCAACCCTTGGCATGGATGCCGCTGTCAACGACGAGCCGCATCGCGCGAAGCATCTCGTCGTTGAGGCCGCCGAAGCGCTGATAAGGGTCGGTCTCCATGCCGAGCTCGTCCCACAAGGTCTCGGCATAGAGCGCCCAGCCTTCGACGAAGGCGGTGTTGCCGCCGAAGCGCATGAAGGCGGGCAGGTCGGCATTCTCGTTGGCGAGGCTGATCTGGAAATGGTGGCCGGGCGCGCCTTCGTGGAGGTAAAGCGTCTCCATGCCGTAGGTTCGGCGCGAAGGCAGGTCGTAGGCATTGTAGTAGAAGATGCCGGGCCGCGAGCCGTCGGGCGTCCCGTCCTGATATGAGCCGCCCGCTTCGTTGCGCTCCCGGAAGGGCTCCACGGCCCGGATCTCGAGCCGCGTGCGCGGGAGGGTCGAGAACAGCCGGCCGATACGCGAATCGACGGTTCGCCCGATCTCATAATAGCGCTCCGCCAGCCACTCGCGGCTTTGCGGCGCGAATTGCGGGCTCGTGCGCAGATGCTCGAAGAACTCGCCGAGCGTGCCGCTGAAGCCGACGCGGGTCTTGATCGCCTCCATTTCGCCGCGGATTCGGGCGACTTCGCGGAGGCCGAGATCGTGGACGTAGTCGGCGGTGAGCGGAAGCGTCGTATTCTCCTGGATAAGCCGCTCGTAAAGCTGCGGCCCGCCGCGCATATGGACGAGCCCGACGCCTTCGCGAGCCGCCGGCAGATATTCGTTCTGGAGGAACTCGCGAAGCCGCCGATAGGCCGGATAGATCTGGTCGCGGATCATTTCGAGATGGGCCTGGCGCAGGCGCGCACGGTCGGCTTCGGGGACCGCGTCCGGGAACTCGCGGACCGGCCCGTAATAAGGCGATTGCTCGGGCGACTGGGCCAGCTGGGTGTCGAGCTGGGCGATGACGTTGCGGATCGTCAGCTTGGTCTCGACGACGCCGGACTGCATGCCCTCGCGGAAGCGCGAGATGACGCGATCGAACGCCTGGACGAACTCGCGGTGGCGCTTCAGGTTGTTCTCATAATCCTCGACGTTGCGGAACGGGGCCGCATTGTTGCCGGAGGCGAAGACCGGGTAGAAAGTGTGGAAGCCGGTGAAATGGTTGACGGGGCGCACCGCCGTCAGCGCCAGCATGTCCGGCCGGACATCGAGCAAATCGTCCTCGCGCTGATATTTGAAGACGTCGTAGGCGAGCCGGTCTGTGGCGTTCAGCGCATTGCGGTCGATCGCGCCGAGCTCGCGCAGGTCGCGCTCGGCGGCGGCGCGCTCGGCGGCGAAATATTCGTCGGTGAGGAAATCGCCGAGCCGGTCGGCGTAGCGATAGTCGCCGCGGAAGATGGCGCTGATCGGGTTGCGCCGGAGATTGTCCTCGTCGCTCTCGCGGAACAGGCGGTGCAGCCGCTGGCTCGGCGTCTCCTGGCCCTGCGCGGCGGCGGCCGCCGCCTTGGCCGGCGGATTTTCCTGGGCCGCGGCGGCGGCGCCGGCGGCGGCGGTGGCGAGCAGGGCGGTGGCGGCAAGCAGGGCGGCGCGGCTGATCATCTCTCAATCCTCTCGAGGTGTGCCGGTCCCATAAGACAGCAGGTCGGCGGCTGCAATCGATTCGCGCCGAATTCGCCAGCCGATCAGTAGGAGCGGATGTCAGACTGCGCCCAGGGGCGCTCGCGGAACCATTTGGTGATGATGTATTTGACCCCTGCCGTCACCGGCTTGCCCTGGTGGAGCGAATAGAAGTTGGGCTCGCCATCGGCCTTGAGGTTGTTCCAGACGAGCAGGTTGCCGGTCCGCGGGGTCACGGTCACGCCGGCATTGCTGAAGTCGGTCTGCCCGCCGCCCTCCGGTACGTTCAGGAACACCATCGCCGTCCAGGTGCGCTGGCCCCCGGTGCGCTGCATCTCCTCCCAATAAGGCTCGCCCGGATAGAAGAAATCGTGGTGGAGCTTGAACTGCTGGCCGACCGCATAACGCTGGCCCTGGACGGTCTCGCTCTGGATCTGGTCAATCCCAACCAGATTGGCGATGCGCGCGTCGATCTCTTCGACAAAAGGGTCCCACGGGTCGAGGTTGCAGCTCTCGCTGGTCCGGAACTCGGGATCCTCGGTCGGCGCCAGCAGCTGCGAGGGGATGCGCTCGGCGTCGATGCGCTCGATGAGCGCCTCGCATTCCGCCTCGATAAGGAAGCCGCGCACGACATAGATGTCGAGCACTTGCGACGGAATCTTCATCACCTTGGGGTTGGCGCCGAGCCTGGCCTTGACCTGCTCGGCGAGCGCGATCCTGTATTCGGCGCCGGCATCGGCCATCGCTGTCACTCGACCGGGCGGCCCCTCACCATCGCGAACTCGACCCGTTCGAGCACGCGCACGTCCGTGAGCGGGTCGCCGGCAACGGCGATCAGGTCCGCCGACATGCCCGGCGCGATCCGGCCGATCTCGTTCTCCAGCCCGAGCAGCCGGGCGGCACCGGTGGTGGCCGAGGCGATCGCTTCGGCGGGGCTCATCCCGACCAGGTCGACGAGCATCGCGAATTCCTGGGCATTGCGGCCATGCTCGAACACGCCGGCGTCAGTGCCGAACACCACCGGCACGCCCGCCGCCCGCGCCGCCCGAGCGCCGCGGCCGACCAGCTCCAGCGTCTCGCGCACCTTCTGCGCGACGGCCGGCGTGTAGCGGTTCTGGGCGAGACCCTCGCGAATGCCGGTATAGGCCATCAGCGTCGGCACGAAGGCGCTGCCCGCGCGGCGCATCGCCTGGATCGCGGCATCGTCGGCGAAGGTCCCATGCTCGATCGAATCGACGCCGGCGCGCGCCGCCGCCTCGATGCCGCGGGCGCCGTGGGCGTGGGCGGCGACCTTGAGGCCGAGCGAATGAGCCGTCGCGACGATCGCGCGCATCTCCTCGTCGGTGAAGTGGGCCTGAAGCCCGCGCGCCTGCTGCGACAGCACTCCCCCGGTGGCGGTGAACTTGATCACGTCGGCGCCGGCGCGGGAAAGCTCGCGCACCCGCGCCGCGCATTCCTGCGCCCCGGTGCAGGTGTTGCCGGCCGACAGCGCCTCGATCACTTCGGGGCGGAAGCCGCTGACGTCGCCATGGCCGCCGATGATCGAGATGGCCGGGCCGGAGGAGAGGATGCGCGGCCCGGCGATCATCCCTTCCTGCGTCCCGCGGCGCAGGACGAAGCCCACTTGGGGCGGCGAGCCGAGGTCGCGCACCGTCGTGAAACCGGCGCGGGCCGTCAGCCGGGCATTCTTCACTCCGAGCACGACCGCCCATTCGTCGGGCTCGACCGCCTCGCGCCAATATTCGCCGCCCGGGTCGCCCGAGAGATGGACATGGGCGTCGATCAGGCCGGGAAGTACGGTGCGGCTCGAAAGGTCGATCAGCCGCGCGCCGGGCGGCGCCGGATTGAGCCCCGGCGCGACGCTCTGGATGCGGCCGTCGACGATCGTGATCGTCGAGGGGCCGGCCGCCGGGCGCGAGGCATCGGCGATCAGCCGGCCGGCATGGACGACCAGCGTCTCCGCGAAAGCCGGAGTGGCGCCGAGGAGGAGCAGGAAAGCAAGGAGGAGGCGCTTGAGCATCGCGGTTTCCCGTCAGGAGACGGGGGGCTCATGCGACACTTGCTCCGGCGCTTTCAAGCGAAAAGCCCGGAGCGCCTGCGCGCCCCGGGCTTCATTCGCTTCGCCGGATGCGGCCCGGACGGCCCGCTTACCAGAAGAAGTCGTAGATGACGTCGATCACTTCGCCGCTCCAGGTGTCGACCAGGAGGACGTCGTCATAATAGCGGATCCACTGGGCTCCCGGAGGCGCCGGCGGCAGCCGGTAGTAATAAGGATTGCTGATCCAGTAGTTGCGGTTGAAGAAGAGCGGCTCGAGGAAGAAGCCGATTCCGAACCGCGAATAACGGTGGTTGCGGTAGGGCGCGTAATAACGCGAGCCGCGGAAGACGTTGCGGTTGCTGTACCGGAAGCGGTTCCAGTCGTAGCGATTGTCGTAGCGCCAGCTGCGGTTCCAGTTGCGCGACCAGTCGCGGCGCTCGTCGCGCCAGTCGCGGCGATCGTCGCGGCGATCGTCCCGCCAGTCCCTGCGGTCGTCGCGGCGGTCGCCCCGCCAATCCCGACGGTCGTCGCGGCGCTCCTCGCGCCAGTCGCGGCGCACCTCGTCGCGCTGCTCCTGGGTGCCGTAGCGATACTGGTTGCGGCGCTCGAGTTGCTCATAATGGCTGCGCATGCGGTCGTTGGGATCGCCCTGCCAGGCCTGCGGATAGGCGCTGCCCGGGCGGTTCGCCCGCTCGCGCCGGTCGCGCTGGACGACCTGCACCGGTTCCGACCGGGGCTCGACCCGCGGCCGGTACTCCTGCCGCGCTTCACGCCGTTCGATCTGCGCCTCCTGCCGTGCCTCTTGGCGCTCGACCCGCGCTTCCTGCCGCGCCTCGCGGCGGTCGAAGTTCGGCTGACCGCGCGCTTCGGAGCGCTGGGTGCGTTCGGCCCGGGCGCGACGCTCTTCGCGATCCTGTGCCTGGGCCGCGACCGGGGTCAGCACGGTCGCCGTCAAAATCAAACCGATCAATGCCTTACGCATCGAGATACTCCTTCACAGTGGCCGCGGCGGACCCCGCCCGGATCCTGCCGGGCGTGCACGAAGCAGGATGAGCGGATGCTGAACCGACGGGAAAGGGTGGCGACAGGATCAGCCGTCGCGAGGGGTGCCGCGCCGCGGCCGCTCCTCGGGACGAAGCGCGGGCACTTCGCGCGCGGCATCTTCGGGCGCGATGCCTGGGGGCGGCGCCCCGGGCGCCTGGTCCCGCCCGGCCTTGATCCGAATTGCGCGGCGGATCGATTCGCGAAGCCGCGGATAGATGCCGCAGCGGCAGATATTGGTGATCGCGGCGTCGATCTGCGCGTCGGTCGGGCTGTCGTTGCGGTCGATCAGCGCCGCCGCCGCCATGATCACGCCCGGTATGCAATAGCCGCATTGCGGCACGGTGTCGGCGGCGAAGGCCTGCTGCACCGGGTGCGACCGGTCGCGCGACAGGCCTTCGATGGTGGTGACGAAGCTGCCCTCGATGGCGCCGATCCGGACCCGGCAGCTGCGCACCGCATTGCCGTCGATATGGACGGTGCACGCGCCGCAGTGGCCGGTGCCGCAGCCGAATTTCGTCCCGGTGAGGTTGGAAGCGTCGCGCAGCGCCCACAGCAGCGGCGTGTCGGGGTCCATCCGGTAGTGGACGGGCTGGGCGTTGACGGTAAAGCGGGTCATGGCGGGGTTCTAGTCAGGAGAGGCGCCCGATGGGAAGCGACAGGATCGCAGTCGACGTCGCGGAGGGCGTCGCGCACGTCGAGCTGGCCCGGCCGGACAAGCTCAATGCGATGGACGGGGAGATGTTCGCCGCCATCGGCGACGCCTTGCGCAGCCTGGGGCGCGATCCGCAGGTCCGGGTGATCCTGCTCTCCGGCCGGGGCCGGCATTTCACCGCGGGCCTCGACCTTGAATATGCCTCCACGCAGTTCCCGCCCACGAAGGATCCGGGCCGGGCGGCGGAGGCGCGGCTGAGGCATATCGAATGGCTGCAGGAGGCGTTCAGCGCCGCCGAGCAGGCGCGGGCCCCGGTGATCGCCGCCGTCCACGGCGGCTGCATCGGCGCCGGCGTCGACCTCGCTTGTGCCTGCGACCTTCGCATCGCCAGCGCCGACGCTTTCTTCCAGGTGGCCGAGATCGACGTCGCGATCACCGCCGATCTCGGGACGCTCCAGCGGCTCGGCTATCTGCTCCCTCACGGCGTCGTGCGCGAGCTTGCCTATACCGGCCGGCGGATGCGCGCCGAGGAGGCCGCGCGCTACGGTCTCGTCAACGCCATCGCCGCGGACCGCGAGGCGGCCGTCGCCGCGGGGCTGGAGCTGGCGCGGACGATCGCCGCCAAGTCGCCGCTGGCGATGGCGGGCGCCAAGCGCAGTCTCAACCACAGCCGCGGGCGGCCGGTCGAGGACGGGCTTCGCGACGTCGCGCTGTGGAACGCGGCGACGCTCGTCAGCGACGATCTCGGCGAGGCGATCCGCGCCCGCCTCGGCAAGAGCGAGCCCAAGTTCGGCCCGCTCGCCGATTAGCCTCAGCCGCCGTTGCGAAGGCGCACGAGCTCCTCGGGCGTGAAGCGCTCGCCGCTATTGGCCCGGCGGATGAAGTCGGTGTCGACGCCGTGGCTGCGCAGCCGGACGATGTCCTCGGCGGAGATGTCGGTGTAGCCGGCGGCGCGAAGGCCGGCGATATAGTCGGCATCGACGCCATGATCGCGCATGCGCACGATCTCGCTCGTGTTGAAGCGGCCGAAGCCGTTGGCGCGCAAGGCGGTGACGAAGTCAGGCGAGACGCCGTGGTCGCGCATCCGGGTCAGCTCATCGGGCGGAATGTCGCGAATGCCGTTGCTTGCGAGGGTGCGGACGTATTCCGGCGTGACGCCATGGTCGCGCAGCCGGATCATCGCGTCGGTGGAGAGCCCGGGATAGCCGAGCTGGAGCAGCTCGCCGACGAATTCGGGAGTCACGCCGTGGTCGCGCAGGCGGACGATCTCCTCGGGCGGGATGTTGCGCACCCGGTAGCGCGCCAGGCCCTCGATATAATCGGGGGTGACGCCGTGGTCGCGCATCTCGACCAGCGCGGCGAGCCGGCCGACGCGATAGCCGTGGCCGCCCATAGCCCGCAGATAATCGAGCGTGACGCCGTGATCGCCGGCGCGGGCGAGATCGGTCGCCGACGGCGTGTCGTAACGCTGGCGCCTCAGCTCATCGACATAGTCGAGGCCGATGCCGTTCATCGTCATCGAGAATTGCTCGTTTGGCGTCGGCGGCGAGATTCCGCGTTCGGCGAGCGCGGCCGCGAAGCGCGGGTCCGGATGGAAGCTGCACTCGCCGGTGCCGCGGCCGCGGCGGGCCACGCCCTCGCAATCGAGCGTGCCGGCGTCGCGCGCCATCCGGAACCGGATCGGGCCCGCCGAGCCGTCGAGCTGCGCCGGCGACAGCCCCGCGAGCGAAGCGACTTCGACCGGACGGCTGACAACCCAATGGTTGCCGCCCGAGCGCCGGCTGATCTCAAGCTGAACGTGCCCGGCGCGCGACGACGGCTCGATCTCCCATTCGATCGGCGCGGACGCGAATTCATCCTCGTAAGGCTGGGCGCAGGCGGAGCCGGCGAGCAGCAGAAAGGCAGCGACGGCAAACGGCGTTTTCATGCGATTCTCCCTGTCCTCCCCTCAAAGACGCAAAGAACGTGCCAGGGCCGTCCTCTCGGGAGCCACGGCGGAATTGGAGGAAGTCGTTCGAATCCGGACATTTTCAGCGTGCGCCTGCGGACACTCTTCGGGCCGGGCGAAACCCGTTTCGCCTCCGCAAATCTAAGGGTTGCGGCGGACCTTCTATTCGGCCAATTTCCCGGGCCATGACCCAGCAGCCGATTGATCCGATGACCGTCGAAGGCGCCGCCAAGGCCGCCACCCTCGCCGACCTGATGAAGCCGCCGATCGGCATCTTCCGCGCCGACGAGACCGTTGCGCAGACGGTGGAGCAACTGCGGACGCTCACCAAGGGAGCGCTGATCACCTACGGCTTCGTCACCAACGAGGCGGGCAAGCTCGAAGGCGTCGTGACGATGCGCGACCTCCTGCTCGCCGCCCCGGAGGCGACGCTCGGCGAGCTGATGATCAGGGACCCCTTCTCGCTGCCGGCCTCGATGCCGCTCAACGAGGCGCTGAAGGCGGCGCTGAAGAAGCATTTCCCGGTCTATCCGGTCTGCGATGCCGACGGCGTGCTGCGCGGCCTGGTGCGCGGCGAGGAGCTGTTCGCCGAGCAGGCGATCGAGATCAGCGCCCAGGCAGGTCAAGTGGTCGGTGTCGAGAAGGAGGAAAGGTTCAGCACCCCCTTCTCGCGCAGCCTGAGGTTGCGCCACCCCTGGCTCCAGATCAACCTGCTCACCGCCTTCATGGCGGCGGCCGTCGTCGGTCTGTTCGAAAGCACGATCGACCGGCTCGTCGTTCTTGCCGTGTTCCTTCCGGTGATGGCGGGACAGACCGGCAATACGGGCCTGCAGGCGCTGGCGGTGACGCTGCGCGGGATCACCCTCGGGGAGCTGCAGCCCAATTCGGCCGGCAAGCTGATGGTCAAGGAGACGATGCTCGGCTTTCTCAACGGCCTTCTGGTCGGGATCACCGCCGCCGCCGGCATGTTCTTCTATGCCTGGACGAAGTCCGAGCCGGGGCCGCTGATGCTGGCCTTCACGGTGCTGGTGGCGATGGTCGGAAGCTGCACGATCGCCGGCTTCGCCGGAGCGCTGATCCCGCTGGCGCTGAAGCGGTTCGGCGCCGACCCGGCGACCGCGTCGGGCATCTTCCTGACGACCGCCAGCGACATCGCCAGCATGGGCATGTTCCTCACCTTCGCGACTTTGCTGCTGCTCTAGGTTTGGTGACGGCCCCGGTATAAGATCGCCGCCGGGGGAGGGCCGGGGCGATGCGTCTTCTTGCATGGGCGGTTCGGTGGCTGGGCGCGGCGGCGGCATTGACAGCCGCGACGGCGGCCTTGGCGCAGCAGCGGGCGGAGGGGCTCTACGTCGCGAACGAGCGCGAAATGGCCTCGGCCCTCGAGCTGAGGGCGGACGGGCGGTTCCGCTGGGGCTTCAGCTACGGCGCGCTCGACATGCTCGCCGAGGGGCGCTGGCGCCAGGCCGAGGACGGCGCGATCGTCCTGGACACCGAGCCGCCGGTGCGCCCGCCCGAAGTGGCGCTCGTCGGCAGCGGGCGCGAGGAAGCGCCGGGCCTGGCCGTGCGCGTCGCCGACGCCGCCGGCCACACGCCGCCCTATCTGGACATCGAGGGCGAATATGATTCCGGCGAGCCGGGCTATGCCCACCTCGAGGACGATGCCTATCGCTTCGAGCCGGCGCCGGGGCGTCGAATCGTCGCCATTCGCGTGATCGTCGGCTTCGCCATGTTCCGCTCGGCGCCGATCCCCGTGCCGCCGGACGCGACGCTGATCCGGTTGAGCTTCGCGGCCAACGACCTCGGCCGGGCCGACTTTCGCGGCGCGCGCGCGGTTCCGGACGGCGACGCGCTCGTCCTCGACGTGCTCGGCTCGCCGATCCGCTACCGACGGCTCGCGGCCGAAGAGCAGGCCGAATATGACCGGATGATCGCGGACATCGCGGCGCAGGGGGCCGCGCCGCAGCCGCAGATCGGCAGCTTCGTGCCGGTCGCGGTCGCGGGTCCGCTGCAGCTGACCATCGGCGGGCCCGTGGACCCGCGGCTGCTTCCCTCGCGACACGGCGACGGCCAGTTCGCCGCGGTCGGTCCTGTCGATCTCAGCGTCCGCGTCGGCGGCGCGCAAGTGGATTTCGGCCGGATCGGCGGCGACGACGGCGTGTCGCTGCTGGTAAGGGCGCCGGGGCCCGGCGGGCGGGTCGAACGGCTCGATTTCGGGTATCAGGAGCGGCTGCTGACGCTCGCCGAGGCGCTCGACCGGGCTCGGGCGCTGCAGGGCCGCCTCGTCGCCGCCGGCTTCACCCCGCACGCGCCTCGTGCCGGCCACCTCGAATGGCCGCCTTTCTTCGTCGTCGCGCACGCCCGCGACGGCGGGGAGGCATTCTTGTCCGGCCGGGAAGGCCTCTTCGGCACCGACTGGGAATCGGCGCGGCGCGTGCTCGCCGACCCGGCGATCGGCGCCGTCACCATGCACCTCTTCACCTTCGATATGGGCGATGTGCAGATCCTGGCCTTCACCGACCACGTTCCGCGCCAGGCCGAACGCTCCGGCGTGCCGCTCGAAAGTCCGATCGTCGACGGTCGGGAATGGGGACTGAGCGTGACGATCAACCGGGATCCGGACGTGCTCGAACAGCGTCGGCAGGCGGGGGAGGATTGACGGCGCGGCGCGGGGGACCGGCGCGCGGCTTGCAAGCTCGGCCCGCCCCTGCTAACCGGCCGCCGACGCTGCGGGGAAGTACTTCGCGGCGCAGCTATTTTTTGGTATGAACGTTTTCTTCAAAGGGCGGCCGCAAATCGGCCGCTCTGTGACGTTCGGACCGTTTGAAAGGAAGAGTGGCGAGCTTTTATGCAGATCATCGTTCGCGACAATAATGTCGACCAGGCGCTGCGCGCGCTCAAGAAGAAGCTGCAGCGCGAGGGCGTCTACCGCGAGATGAAGCTTCGCCGCCATTACGAGAAGCCCTCGGAAAAGCGCGCCCGCGAACGGGCCGCCGCGATCCGGCGCGCGCGCAAGCTCGAGCGCAAGCGCGCCGAGCGCGACGGCGTGCGCTGACGCGCACGAAACGTCATTCCAGGCAAGCTGGAATCCCTTTCCTCCTTCGCCGCAGCCGCAAAGGCGCTGAGATTCCGGCTTTCGCCGGAATGACGGGAACTGACCTTCACATCATGAGCGGGCGGCGATAGGACCATCGCCGCCCGCTTTGCATTTGAGGTCCCGATGTCCGCCACTACCGCCGTTCCGATCCGTCCGCTGGCGAAAGGCTCGCTGCTGAAGCTGTGGATCGGATTGCTGGTGCTGGCCGCCGCCGCGGTCGGGCTCGCCTGGTACGGGACGAAGATGTTCCAGCCGGTGACGCTCGATTCCGGCGTGCGGTATCGCGTGCTCCGCGAAGGCACCGGCCCGGCGATCACGCCGGCCGACCTGTTCGCGCTTCGCTACAAGCTTCGGGTCAACGCGCCCGACGCGCCGGTGGTCGAGGACAGCGACCAGATGGGCCAGCCGTTCGTCGCCAGCACCCAGCAGGTCTATCGCGGCTTCGGCGAAGGCCTCCAGCACATGCGCGCCGGCGGGCGCTACCTGCTGTGGCTGCCGCCGGGCCAGCATCAGGAAGGGCCGCTTCGCCCCGGCACGCCGTTCACCGCCGACGACACGCTCGTCTTCGAGATCGAGGTGATGCAGATCGCCCCGGGAATGGCGGCGATGCAGCAGCTGATGCGCGCCCCTCCGGGGGGCGCGCCGCCCGAGGGAGCCTCCGCCGAAGGCGTACCGCCGGGCGCGGCCGAAAACTCCTCGGCGCCTCCCGCGGCTCCGCCGGAAGCCAACGCCCAGGGCCGTTAGCGGCGCGCCGCCGGCGGCGGCGGCGAATGGCGGCGCCGATCATCGACCGACTTCTGCTCCAGCGCCGCCTTGATCATCGCCACGATCGGATCGGCCAGGGCAAGGCCGAGAATGCCGAACAGCGCGCCGAAGATGACCTGCGCGCCGAGCACCAGCGCCGGGGCGAGGTCGACGGTCTTGCGCGCGACATAGGGCACGATCAGATAGCCGTCGACGATCTGAACGATCGCGTAGACGGCGATGGCCCAAAGCCCCGCGTCGACGCCGGCGCTGAAGCCGACGAGCACGATCAGCACGCCCGAGACGATCGCCCCGATATTGGGAAGGAAGGCGAGGATGCCCGTCAGGAGCCCGAGCAGAGCCGCCATCGGCACCCCGCCCGCCATCAGCAGCAGCCAGGTGCCGACGCCCTCCACCGCCATCCCCACCAGCCGGCCCGCCATCAGCCGGCGCATGGTGAAGCCCATCCGGTCCGACGTCCGGTAGAAGCGCTCGCGCGTCCCCAAGGGGAGCATCCAGGCGACCCCGCGTTCGTAGATGCGCGGCTCGACCGCAATGAACAGGCCGATGACGATGATCATGACGAGGCTGGTGATGCCGCCAAGCGCCGAGCTCACGGCAGAGGTGAGCAGCCCGAGCGAGCTCATCAGCTGCTCGACCATCTGCTGCGGCTGGACCATCTCGGTGCCGAGCCCGTAGCTGGCGGCGAGGCCGACGGCGTTGTTGATCTGGACGGTGACGATGTTGCGCAACGCCGCCGCCTGGGCGGCAAGCTGGACGCCCGCCAGCCACACCGTTCCGACCAGGAAGGCGAGCGCCAGCAAGGTGACGATGAGCAGCCGCCAGCCGCGCCCGATCGGCAGCACCCGCCCCAAAAGACGGGTGCCGCCGTCGAGCATCGCGGCAAAGACGATGCCGCCGAAGATGAGCAGCAGGGGCTGGGCGAGGAAGATGACGGCGAGGATGGCGAGCCCGAGGCCGAACCAGACGCTGGCGCGCTTGAGCTCCTCGCGGATCAGCGGATCGCGGAACTCCGCCGGTCCCGCCTGCTCCACATGAGGCTCCTCGCCGTCCGCATCCGCGTCCGCGTCCCGCTGCACGCTGGCGGGCGGCTCGATCACCGCGCCGGCGCCTGCGGCTGCTCGACGCGCCTCGGGTGGAGCGACGAGCCGGCGCGGCCGCCGCGCAGCGCCGTGAACCAGCTGATCGGGTTTAAATAGCTCGAGCTGCCGTCGAGCGAGAAGGTGATGAACTCGGCACGTCCGCCCAGATTCTCCCACGGGACCGGGCCTCCGAGACCGCCATTGGGACCGCCCGCGGGAAAGCGGCTGTCGGCGCTGTGGTCGCGATTGTCGCCCATCAGGAAGACGTGGTTCGCGGGGACGCGGACGCGGGGGAAATCGTCGGCCTGGGGTACGTAGCCGGAATCGATCGTGTCGTAATAGCGGCCATCGGGCAGATATTCGCGAAAGATGCGCAACCGGCAATAGGCGCGGCCGTCGGCGCCGGTCACCCGCGTCCCGGAATCGTCGCGGCAGTTGAGATTGGGGTCGACGGGAAGCATGGCCGGCGCGCGCTCCTCGCGGCGCAGCGGCTGCGCGTTCAGATAGACCTGGCCGTCAATCAGCTCGATCGTGTCGCCGGGAAGGCCGATGACGCGCTTGATGTAATCGGCGCTCTGGCCGGGCGGGGTGACGATGACGATGTCGCCCCGCCGCGGCATCTCGCCCCACAGCCGGCCTTCGGTGCGCGGGAAGATGTGGAAGCTTGGGCTGACCCACGACCACCCGTAGGGGAATTTGCTGACCACCAGCCGGTCGCCCTTGAGGAGCACCGGCATCATCGATTCGGACGGAATATAGAAGGGCTTGGCGACGAAGCTGTGGAATGCGAGCACGGCCAGGATCAGCCAGAAGATCGCCTTCAGCTCGCCCCACCAGTCGGTGCCCTTCTTCTCTGCCTTGGCGGGGGGCGCCGCACGCGCGGGCTCGACCGGCGCCGCGGCAGTTCCGGGGGCGGGATCGGCCGCGGCGATGCGGTCGGGGTCGGTCAAGATGTCAACGCTCCTCGGGTACGGCCTCGATGACGACGACGGCGAGGGCAAAAGGTTGG
>DASVVV010000059.1:0-22110 GCA_036386375.1 Allosphingosinicella sp.
GGTGGACGGCGCGCACCATTTCGCGCTGCGCGTCTATTTCGAGGATACCGACGTCGCCGGCATCGTCTATTACGCCAATTATCTGAAGTTCATGGAGCGCGCCCGCTCGGACATGCTGCGCCTCGTCGGAATCGACCAGCGTGCGATGCTCGAGGCCGACGGCGGGGTGTATGTCGTGGCCGAGGCCTATCTCAAATACCGGCAGCCGGCGAAGCTCGACGACGCGCTCGTCGTCCGCAGCATTGTCGCCGAGGTTCGCGCCGCGAGCTGCGTCATTCAGCAGCGAGTCATGCGTTCCGATCAAACCCTCGTCGACGCGACGATCACGGCCGCCTTCGTCTCCGCCGACGGACGGCCGAAGCGCCAGCCGCGCGAATGGATGGAACGGTTCGAGCGGCTGAAAAGGGAAGGGGCCCAGTGACCGACAGTGGAGTGCCCGGCGACGTCATGTCTCCCGTCGCCTTGTTCATGCAGGCGGACATCGTCGTCAAAACGGTCATGGTCGGCCTGCTGCTCGCCAGCATCTGGACCTGGGCGATCATCGTCGCCCACTGGATGCGCATGCGCCGCGCGGCGCGCGACAATGAGAAGTTCGAGCGGGACTTCTGGAAATCGGAGGATATCGACGCCTTTTACGAGGAGCGCGGCCGCGGCGAGCTCGCTTCGGCCAAGGTGCTCGCCGCCGGCATCGCCGAGTGGCGCCGCTCTACCGCCGGCCGCTCGATCGACAAGGACGGGACCCGCGCGCGCCTCGCCGTCGCCCTCCATTCCGCGGTCGGCGCGGAGACGGACCGGCTCGCGGGCCGCCTCAACATCCTCGCCACCGTCGGCTCGGTGGCGCCGTTCGTGGGCCTGTTCGGCACGGTCTGGGGGATCATGCGCAGCTTTTCCGACATCGCCGGCGAGCAGAGCACCAGCCTGGCCGTCGTCGCGCCCGGAATCGCGGAGGCGTTGTTCGCGACCGCGCTCGGCCTGTTCGCGGCAATCCCGGCGGTGATCGCCTACAATCGCTTCAGCTACGGCATCAACCGCTTCGAGGCCCGCCTTCAGCGCTTCGCCGACGGCTTCCACGGCACCTTGAGCCGCGAGCTTGAGGCGGAAGGATGACGGGTGCCGCTTCAATCCTCCCCGAGACGGGGAGGAGGACCATGCGCAGCATGGTGGAGGGGGCCCACGCCTCCAAGCTCGCCGCGCTCGCCCCCCTCCACCGCACTTCGTGCGGTCCCCCTCCCCGTGCCGGGGAGGAGTTATAGATGGCCATGGGCCCGATCCTCGGCGCCGGCCGCCGCGGCCGGCGCGCGCCGATGGCGGAGATCAACGTCACGCCGATGGTTGACGTGATGCTGGTTCTCCTGATCATCTTCATGGTGACGGCGCCATTGCTCGCGACTGGAGTCCAGGTCGACCTGCCCGAGAGCAAGGCCGCCGCGCTCGACCAGGACCAGGAGCCGGTCGCGATCTCGATCGATCCGGGCGGCGCGGTCTTCGTCGACGACCAGCCGGTCCCTGATGCCGCGCTTGCGGGACGGCTGGCCCAGATCCGCGCCTCGTCGAGTGAGGAAGGCGGCCCGCGCATTTTCCTGCGCGCCGACCGCAGCCTCGATTACGGCCGCGTCATGCAGGTGATGGGCGAGATCAACCGCGCCGGCCTGAGGCGCCTCGCCATGGTCAGCACCGCCGCCCCGGAGCCGCGCTGATGGACCGGGCGGAAGCCGCCGGCTTCGGCGTCGCGGTCGTTGGCCACGCCGCGCTGCTGGCGGCGCTGACGCTCGGTATCGCCACCTGGGGCGACCCGCCGCCGCTGTCGAACCCGATCGAAATCGCGTTCGTGGAGGAGGTCGGCCTGATTGCCGCCGCGCCGCAGCCGGTGCCGGTGCCGCCCGAGCAAGGCATGGCGGCGGAGACCGGCCCGCCCGAAGACGCCGCGCCGGCACCTGTGGCCGAGCCGCTGCCGCCATTGCCCGAGCCGCGGCCCGCGCCGCCGGCGCCGCGCCCGGCTCCCAAGCAGGCGCTTCCGGAGCGGCCGCGCGAGAGGCCGCAGGCGCGGCTGACGCCGGCCCGCCCGGCGCCGTCGCAGCGCAGCGCCGGCAGCGGCGAGCGCACCCGCCGCTCGCTGATCGGCCCGGATTTGCTGAAGGGCCTTGGCCGCGATCCCTCGCCGTCGCGCGCGCAAACGCCGCCGGCTTCGGTCCCGGGCGAAGCGCGGGCGAGCATCAACGCCGCCATTCGGCGCGCGCTTGTCCCGTGCGAGCGCCAGCCTCTGCCCTCGCCCGAGGCGGCCGCCATCAAGGTCGACGTCCGCGTGTCGCTGAACCGCAACGGCAGCCTCGCCAGCGCCCAGGTGGCGCGGGTGCGCAACGACAATCCCGCGCTTCGCATCTACGAGCAACGGATGCGCGATCTCGCGCTCGCCATCGTGCGCGCCTGCACGCCGATCCGCGGCCTCCCGGCGGAATATTACGACGTGCCGCGCGGCTGGCGGCAATTCACCTATCAATTCGATCCGAGGCAGTCCTGATGAAGCTTTCCTCCTCCGTGCACTCACTCGCCGCGGCCTTCTTTCTCTTCGCCTGGACGGCGCCCGCCGCGGCCCAGGAGCAGCCCGCGCCTCCGGCCGAGGAGGAAGAGGAACCGATCCGCGTCGGCCAGGGCGTCACCACGGCCATCCCCATCGCCGTGCCGTTCATGCCGACGCCGCAGCCGGCCGACACGCCCGCGGGCAACACCGCCAGTCTCGGCCGGCAGGTGGCTGAGATCGTCGCCACCGACCTCAGGAATTCCGGCCTGTTCACGCCGATCGGGCCAAGCGGCCTTCAGGCGATCACCTTCCCCCAGGTCACGTCGCCCAATTACGGCTATTTCGCCACCACCGGCGCCCAGAATCTGGTTCAGGGCTTCGTCCAGTCGAACTCGAACGGCAGCATCACCGTCGGCTGCTACCTTTACGACATCGCCGGCCAGGCCGAGCTCACCCGCCAGGGCTATGTCGTCCAGCCGCCCGACTGGCGCCGGGCCGCGCATCGCTGCGCCGACATGATCTATTCGCGCCTGACGGGCGAGGGCGCCTATTTCGACACCCGCATCGTCTACGTGTCGGAGACCGGACCGGCGCGGCGGCGGATCAAGCGGCTCGCCATCATGGACTATGACGGCGCCAACCACCGCTTCCTTACCAACGGCCAGTGGACGGTGCTGACGCCGCGCTTCGCGCCGAACCAGCAGACCATCACCTTCATGACCTATCAGGACGAGCGGCCGCGGGTGATGGTCTACGAGCTCGGTTCCGGCCGCACCCGCCCGCTCGTCGCGGCGCCGCACATGACCTTCGCGCCGCGTTATTCCCCCGACAGCCGCTACATCATTTTCTCGATGGCGGTGCACGGCAATACCGACATCTACCGGGTGCCGGTGGCGGGCGGGACTCCGCAGCGGCTGACCAATTCCCCCGGCATCGACACCGGGGGCAGCTACTCGCCCGACGGCAGCCGGATCGTCTTCGAAAGCGATCGCGGCGGCAGCCAGCAAATCTATGTGATGGACGCGAACGGTTCGGGCCAGCGCCGGATCAGCTTCGGCGGCGGAGGCTATGCGACGCCGGTGTGGAGCCCGCGCGGCGACCTCATCGCCTTCACCAAGACCGGCAGCTTCCGAATCGGCGTGATGAGCCCGGCGGGCTCCGGGGAGCGGCTGCTGACCAGCGGCTTCTACGCAGAGGGGCCCACCTGGGCGCCCAACGGCCGCGCCGTCATGTTCACCCGCGGCGCCAGCCAGGGGCAGCTTTGGTATGTCGACGTGGCGAGCGGGGCGACGCGGCAGGTGCCGACGCCGCTCGGTGGCTCCGACCCCGCCTGGTCGCCGCTGCGGGACTGACTTTATTAGAAACGCGAGCTTTCGCGAAGGAGAATGGAATGACGAACAAGCTGATCGGCGCCGCGGCGATCGCGCTCGCCTTGACGACGGCGGGCTGCGCGCGGCGCAATCGCGAGCTTCCGCCCGAGCCGCCCAGTTCCTCCAATCCTGGCGAAGGCGAGCTCGGCACCGAGACCGGAACACCGGGTGCGGCCGTCCCCGGCTCGCGCGCCGACTTCCTGCAGAGCGTCCCTTCCGACCGGGTCTTCTTCGGCTTCGACAGCTTTTCGCTCGACGCCGAGGGGCGGGCGACGCTGGATTCTCAAGCCCAGTGGCTCGCGGCGAACCCGAACGTCAACGTCACCATCGAGGGCCATGCCGACGAGCGCGGCACCCGCGAATATAATCTCGCTCTCGGCGACCGCCGCGCCAATGCCGCGCGCGACTATCTTCAGTCGCGCGGCGTCGCGCCGGGGCGGATGCAGACGATCAGCTGGGGCAAGGAGCGCCCCGCCGTCGAGGGCTCGAACGAATATGCCTGGTCGCAAAACCGCCGCGCCGTGACGGTCGTGCCCGAGTAGGGTTACGCCGTCGTCGCAGCCACTTCGCATTCCTCGTCGCCGTAAATGGCGACGCGGCGGCCGTGCGGCGATGCCTCGCCGCGATACATGCCGAGCGAGTTGAAGCTGTACACCGCCTCGCCGCGCGGCGTGACCAGGATGACTCCCCCGGTGCCGCCGAGCGCCGCCACTTCCGCCATCACCGCGTCGGCGGCGGCCTGCGCCGTCTCGCAGCCGATCCGGATGCGCGCGCAAATCTCATGGGCGACGCCGACGCGGATGAAGAACTCGCCCGCACCGGTCGCGGAGACGGCGGCGGCGCGGTCGTCGGCATAGGTGCCGGCGCCGACGAGCGGCGAATCGCCAATCCGCCCCCAGCGCTTGCCGGTGAGGCCACCCGTCGACGTGGCGGCGGCGACATGGCCGTGCCGGTCGACGGCGACCGCGCCGACCGTCCCGTATTTGACGTCGATGTCGAAAAACTCGTCGGTCGGCGCGCTCCGGATCGCGTCGAGCTGAGCGCGGCGTTCGGGAATCTGGAAATATTCCGGCGGCGCCTGTTCAAGCCCCTGCAACCGCGAGAATTCGTCGGCGCCCTCGCGGCTCAGGAACACATGCGGCGAGCATTCCATCACCGCGCGGGCGAGGCTGACCGGGTTCTTCGTCGCCGTCGCGCCGGTGACGGCGCCGGCCGCGCGCGTTTCGCCGTCCATGATCGCGGCGTCCATCTCGATCGTGCCCTGATAGGTGAAGACCGAGCCGCGGCCGGCATTGAAATGCGGGTCGTCCTCGAGCGCCCGCGCGGTCGCTTCGACGGCGTCGACGGCGCTTCCGCCCGCTTCGAGCAGCGCCGAGCCCACTGCGAGCGCCTGGTTAAGCGCGGCGCGGATCGAGCTGTCCTCGTCCGCAGTCAGGCGGTCGCGTTCCATCACGCCGGCGCCGCCGTGAATGACGAGCCGCCAGCCCGGTGACTCGGCGGATTCCGGCTCGGCGCGGCGGTCGCTTTCGGTCATCGGCAGGTCCTCGGCGGCGCGCATAGCAGATGGCGGATCGAAGGCCAGCCGCCGCGGGCCGCCCGGGCGCTGGCGCCGTCCCGGTCGATCCTGCTAGGAGGACCGCTTCGAGGCAGCGAGGACAAGGATGCGGTTCGATCGTCGGCAATTCGTCACATATGCCGCCGCGGCGGCCGGCTCGATCGCGCTTGGCCCCGCTCGCCTGCTTGCCCAGCCCGCGCCCGACCTTCGCCCGATCACCGGCGACGTGCAGCCGATAAGCCCGGAGGAGCATGGGGCGCGGATCGCGCGCGCCCAGCAGCTGATGGGTGCTGCCGGGCTCGATTCCCTGCTGATCGAGCCGGGCGCGTCGATGACCTATTTCACGGGCGTTCAATGGTGGCGCAGCGAGCGGCTGACGGCGGTCGTCCTGCCGCGCGACGGCGAACCCGTCATCGTCACCCCGCATTTCGAGGAGCCTTCGGTCCGCGAGAGCCTGAAGGTCCCGGGCGACGTGCGGGTGTGGAACGAGGATGAGGATCCGCTGCTGACGGTGGCCGGGGTGCTTCACGACCGGCGCCTGACCGGCGCGGTCGGCATCGAGGAGACGGTGCGCTACTTCGCCGTCGACGGCCTTCGCCGCGCGACGCCGGGCGTCGAGATCCGCCCCGCCGCGCCGGTCGTGCGCGGCTGCCGGATGATCAAGTCGGCGCACGAGCTGGCGCTGATGCACAAGGCGGCCGAGGTGACCATCGCCGCCTATCGCTACACCGCGCCCAGAATCGAGCGCGGCATGACCCCGGCGCAGATCGGCGCGATCATGAACGGCGCCACCGAGGCGCTCGGCGGCGCCCCCGAATTCGCGCTGATTCTGCTCGGCGAGGCGAGCGCCTATCCGCACGGCTCCGGCCAGCCGCAGGCGGTGCGCGACGGCGAGGTGGTGCTGATGGACTGCGGCTGCACCGTCCACGGCTATCAATCCGACATTTCCCGCACCTTCGTCTTCGGCGAGGCGACGGCGGCGCAGCGCCGGGTGTGGGAGCAGGTCCGTCGCGGCCAGGAGATTGCTTTCGCAGCCGCTCGGTTGGGGCGACCGGCCGGCACCGTCGACGACGCAGTGAGGGCGCAATATGAACGCTGGGGCTATGGCCCCGGCTATCGACGCCCGGGCCTGCCGCACCGCACCGGGCACGGTATCGGCATGGAGGGGCACGAGCCGATCAACCTGGTGCGCGGCGAGACGACGCCGCTCGCCGCCGGCATGTGCTTCTCCAACGAGCCCGGCCTCTACATTCCGGGCAGCTTCGGCGTCAGGCTCGAAGACTGCTTTTACATGACGGAGGAGGGGCCGCGCTGGTTCACGACACCGCCGCCGTCGCTCGACGATCCATTCGGCTAGAGGCTTTCAACGCGAGAAGGAGGGTGAAGATGGACTATGAGGCGCGCCACGCCAAAGGGCTCAACTTCCTGCTCGCCGGAGCGGTGCTGCTGCTGTCGCTGCTCGGCTTCGTCGCCGCGGGCACCATCCCCACCGAGAGCACACGCGTCGGCGGCACCTATCCGCTGGTCGGCTGGGCGATCGTCATCGCGTGCTTCGCCGCCGCGGCGCTGTTCGTGAAGCGCGGCCTCGACACCAGCGTCCAGGCGCGGATCGACGCTGCCGGCGTCTGGTCGCGCCGCAACGGCGGCGAGCAGGTGCGGTGGAGCGACATCCAGTCCTTCCACGTCCTCCGCGCCGGCATCCAGCGCATCGCGCGCTTCGGGCGCGCCGGGGGCAAGGATTTCGGCATCAACACCACCTTCTACGACCGCGGCGTCGACGCGCTCGCCGCCGCGGTTCGACACCATCGTCCCGACCTGGACTCCTGATCAGAAGGCGGCCGACACCGTCACGCCGGCCTCGCGCGTGCTCGCCCACGGGACTAGCGCGACATTCGAATTGCGCGGGCGGCTGATCAGGAAGCCGACCGCCTCGCCGATCGCGGCGCCGACGATCACGTCCTCCCAGCGATGCCGATCGGCGCGGACCCGGGCGTAGCCGACGACGCCTGCCACCACCATCGCCGGAACGCCGGCCTCCCAGCCGTGGCGCCGGTGGATGCTGGCGGCGGCGGCGAACGAGACCGACGTGTGGCCGGACGGGAAGCTGCGGCGGTCGCTGCCGTCGGGCCGCAGCGTCGGGAAGGTCCGCTTCAGTATCTCGGTGGTCGCAAACGCCGCGCCGAGGCTTCCGGCGAGTTGAAGCGCGCCATCTTCGTCGCCGCGCGCGGCATTGAGCGCGAAGCCGCCGGCGACGAGCGAGACCTCGCCGGCCCGGCTGGCGTCGTCCCAGAATTCCGGGCCGCCGGCGCTCGCGGCGGTCGGCAGCGACGCCGCGGCAAGCGAAAGGGCGATCAGGCGGGTGCGCATCGCGTCCGAGCCTAGCCTCCGCCCGGAGCGGCCGAAAGCCCCGTGCGCCTTTCGCTCCATCGGCGCAGGGCCTATATGGCCGCCATGTCGGTCCGCCCCTGGAGAGATATCGTTCGCCGCAATTCGAGGCAGATCATGGTCGGCAGCGTGCCGGTGGGCGGCGATGCCCCGGTGACCGTGCAGACGATGACCAACACGCCGACCGCCGACGCCAAAGCGACGATCGACCAGATCCGCCGCTGCGAGGAGGCCGGGGCGGATATCGTCCGCGTCTCCTGCCCCGACGAAGCGTCCACCGCCGCGCTGAGGCAGATCGTGCGGGCGTCGCGGGTGCCGATCGTCGCCGACATCCATTTCCACTATAAGCGCGCCCTCGAAGCCGCCGATGCCGGCGCCGCCTGCCTCAGGATCAATCCGGGTAATATCGGCTCGGCCGAGCGGGTGCGCGAGGTGGTCAGCGCCGCCAGGGCCAACGGCTGCGCGATCCGCATCGGCGTCAATGCCGGCAGCCTCGAGCGCGACCTCCTTGAAAAATATGGCGAGCCCTGCCCGGAGGCGCTGGTCGAAAGCGCGCTCGACCATATCCGCATCCTCGAGGACCATGATTTTCGGGAATATAAGGTCGCCGTGAAGGCGTCCGACGTGTTCCTCGCCGCCGCCGCCTACCAGCAGCTCGCCGAGGCGGTCGATTGTCCGCTCCACCTCGGCATTACCGAGGCGGGCGGCCTGATCGGCGGGACGGTGAAGAGCGCGATCGGTATCGGCTCGCTGCTCTGGTTCGGCATCGGCGACACGATTCGCGTCTCCCTCTCCGCCGAGCCCGAGGAGGAGGTCCGCGTCGGCTTCGAGATCCTCAAAGCGCTCGGGATCCGAAATCGCGGCGTGCGGGTCGTCTCCTGCCCCTCCTGCGCGCGTCAGGGCTTCGACGTCATCCGCACCGTCGAGAAGCTCGAGGAGAGGCTCGCCCATGTCCGCACGCCGATGTCGCTGAGCGTGCTCGGCTGCGTCGTCAACGGGCCCGGGGAGGCTCGCGAGACGGACATCGGGATCACCGGCGGCGGCAACGGCAAGCATATGGTCTATCTCTCCGGAGTCACCGACCACCATGTCCGCGACGAGGAGATGATCGACCACATCGTCCGCCTCGTCGAAGCCAAGGCCGCCGAGATCGAGGCGGCGGCCCCAGCCGCGCAGGCGGCGCCCGCCCAGGCTGCGGAGTGACGCCACCCTCGTCATCCCGGCGAAAGCCGGGAGTCAGGAACCCCGCTCCTATTCGAATGCGCACTTCAATGTTCATGGGCCCCGGCGTTCGCCGGGGTGACGCCCGGGACCGATGAGCCGCCCCCACTCCACCGCCGTCGCCTTCGCCGTGGCCGCCGCCGGCATCGCCTTCTTCTCGGGGATGGACGCGGTGATGAAGGCGCTCGCCATCGCCATCGGCGCCTATAATGCGATGCTCTGGCGAGTCGTCGCCGGCGCGATGATGGGCGGTGCGATCTGGGCCGCCTTGCGCAGCCCCTGGCCGTCCCGCGCGGCGATGCGGGTCCATCTCACCCGCGGCCTGCTCTCCTCGGTGATGGCGATTCTCTTCTTCTGGGGGCTCGCCCGGGTGCCGCTGGCGCAAGGGGTCGCGCTCGCCTTTGTCGCGCCGCTGATCGCTCTCTACCTTGCCGCGCTCATCCTGAAGGAGAAGATCGAGCGGCGGGCGATCCTCGCCTCGGTGCTCGGCTTCGCCGGCGTGCTCGTCATCCTCGCGGCCCAGGCCGAGGCGGAGATGGGCCCCGACGCGTTTCGCGGCGCGCTCGCCATCCTCGCCTCGGCGATCCTCTACGCCTGGAACATCATCCTGATGCGCCAGCAGGCGCTCGTGGCGAAGCCGGTCGAAGTGGCCTTCTTCACCGGCCTGATCGTCGCCGGCTGCTACCTCCTGGTCGCGCCCTTCTTCGCGGAGCTGCCGCCGGTGGAGCAGATCCCGTCAATCCTGAGCGCGGCCGCGCTCGGCTTCGGCTCGCTGATGCTGCTCTCCTGGGCCTACCGGCGCGCGGAGGCTCAGCATCTCGCGCCGGTCGAATATACCGCCTTCATCTGGGCCGTCCTGCTAGGCCTGATCTTTTTCGCCGAGCCGGTCCGCCCGCTCACGCTCGCCGGTGCGGCGATGATCGTCGTCGCCTGCCTGCTCGCCGCCCGCCGCCGGCCGGCGCCGGCGCTCGATCCGGAGACGGGCGTATGAGCCTCGACCTGCAGCCGACGCTGGTCGGTCCGCGGCTGCTGCTGCGGCCGCTGGCGCCCGCCGATCGCGACGCCTTGTATGCCGTCGCCGCCGACCCGCTGCTCTGGGCGCAGCATCCGGCCCATGACCGGCACGAGCGGCCCGTCTTCGATCGCCATTTCGACGAAGGGCTGGCTTCCGGGGGCGCGCTCGTCGCCTTGGACCGCGCAACCGGCGCCGTGGTCGGCAGCTCACGCTATGGCTTTGAGTTCGCTCTGCCCGGCGAGGTGGAGATCGGCTGGACCTTCCTTTCCCGTGCCTATTGGGGCGGGCCCGCCAATCGCGAGATGAAGCGCCTGATGCTCCGCCACGCCTTCACCGGCGTCGACACCGTCATGTTCCGCGTCGGCGAGCACAATGTCCGGTCCCGCCGAGCGATGGAGAAGATCGGCGGCCGCCTCACCGATCGGACTCAGTCCGCCACGGTCGGCGGGCGCGAGGTCGTGCACGTCGTCTACACGATCGGCCGCGCCGATTTCCTGCGTTCGCCGCTCAACCTCGAGGAACCGGCCTGAAATGGCCTGGTTCTGGCTGATCCTCGGCGGTTTCTTCGAGGTGGGCTTCACCACCTCGCTACGCTTCGTCGACGGCTTCAGGAACCTCCCCTGGACGATCGCATTCCTGGTGTCGGTCACGATCAGCATGGGCCTGCTCGAATATGCCGCCCGAACCCTTCCGATGGGCACCGCTTATGCCGTCTGGGGCGGCATCGGCGCGATCGGCACGGTGATGGTGGGCATGTTCTGGTTCGGTGAGCCGGCGACGACGATGCGGATGCTGCTGATTCTGGTGATCGTCGGCGCCATTTCCGGGCTAAGGCTTACGGCATGAGCATCGACCAGGGTCTCTACGCCTGGGTCCAGGAGGCGCTCGAACCGCTTGGCACCGTCACCATGCGCAGGATGATGGGCGGCGCCACGCTCTATCTCGACGGGACCGTGTTCGCGATCATGGACGAGGGCGAGCTTTGGTTCAAGGCCGACGACGAGACCAACGCCGCCTGGGACACCGAAGGCTGCGAGCGTTTCTCGGTCACCTTCAAGGACGGTCGCGTCGACACGATGAACTACCGACGCGCGCCGACCGACGTCTATGATGACCGCGAGGCGATGCAGCGCTGGGCGCGGCTTGCGGTGGAGGCCGGGCTGAGGGGCGCAGCGAAGAAGAAGCTCAAGCGCAGGAAGTCGACGGCCTGACTCGCTTCCTTCGAAGGCCAAAGATGCTAAGGCGCCGCCGATGAGCAAGGGCCCGCAGCGGATCCGGGGCACCCAGGACATTCGGGGCGAGGCGGCCGACCGTTTCCAAGCGGTGCTGGCGGCGTTCGACAAGGTGCGCCGGCTCTACGCCTTCAGCCACGTCGAGGTGCCGGTGTTCGAGGCGACGGAAGTCTTCGCCCGGGCGATCGGCGAGACCACCGACGTCGTCGCCAAGGAGATGTACACGTTCGCGGACCGCGGCGGGGATTCGATCACGCTGCGCCCCGAATTCACCGCCGGCATCTGCCGCGCCTATCTCTCAGAAGGGTGGCAGCAGTTCGGCACGCTGAAGCTCGCCGCCCACGGCCCCGTCTTCCGCTACGAGCGCCCGCAAAAGGGCCGCTACCGCCAATTCCATCAGCTCGACGCCGAAATCATCGGCACCGACGCCCCAGCGGCGGACGTCGAGTTGCTCGTCCTGGCGGATCATTTGCTCAGCGAGCTCGGCATCAACGAGGGCGTCAGGCTGGAGCTGAACACGCTCGGCGATGCCGAGACTCGCGACGCCTGGCGCGCCGCGCTCGTCGCGCATTTCGAGGCGCATCGCGGCGAGCTCTCGGAAGACAGCGTCGCCCGGCTGGAGCGCAACCCCTTGCGCATCCTCGACAGCAAGGACCCCAAGGACCGCCCGATCGCCGACGCCGCGCCGGGGATCGACGATTTCCTCACCGCCGAGGCGGCCGGCTTCTTCTCGGAGGTAACCGCCGGCCTCGACGCCGCGGGCGTTGCCTGGACGCGCAACAGCCGGCTGGTCCGCGGCCTCGATTATTACCGCCACACCGCCTTCGAGTTCGTCACCGACCGCCTCGGCGCGCAGGGCGCGGTGATCGCCGGCGGCCGCTATGACGGTCTCATCGAAAGCCTCGGCGGCCCCCATACCCCGGCCGTCGGCTGGGCGGCCGGGATCGAGCGACTGGCGATGCTGATCGAAAAGCCCGAAGGCGACCGGCTGGAGGTTGCCGTTGTGGCCGAGGACGAGAATTTGGAAGCGGCGGCCATTGCCGCCACGGCGGCGCTGCGGAGGGTCGGTATATCGTCTGAAGCCGTCACCGCAGGCAGTCCGCGAAAGCGCTTCGACAAGGCGCTCAAGCTGAACCCCCTTCAGATATACTCGCTCCGGTACCGCGACGGAACACTGAGTCACAACCAGCGTGGCGCAGAAGCGACGAAGGATGAGATCGAGCGAGTGAGCTCCATCGTGGCTCCCGTCGTGGCTCGCTTCGCATGACCCGCATCCCCGCCGAACGAATAGCCGCGATCGAGGGGCGGCGGGAGGAGCTGCAAAATGCGATGGCGGCGGGGGACTTGCCCCCGGACCAGTTCGTCAGGCTCTCCAAGGAATATGCCGAGATCGAGCCGGTCGCCGCGGCCGCCAAGGAGCTGCGGCGGATCCGCTTGGAGCTCGCGGCGCTGAAGGAAATGACCGCCGATCCCGAGATGCGCGAGATGGCGGAGGAGGAGATAGGCGAGCTCGAGGCGCGGCTCCCGGAGGCAGAGCGGGCACTCGCGCTGAAGCTCTTGCCGCGCGACGCCGCCGACGAGCGCGCCGCGATGCTCGAAATCCGCGCCGGCACCGGGGGCGACGAGGCCGCCCTCTTCGCCGGCGACCTGCTGCGCATGTACCAGCGCTATGCAGAGACCAGGGGCTGGCGCTTCGAGCTCATCTCGTCGAGCGCGTCGGAAGTCGGCGGCTTCAAGGAGGCGATCGCTTCGGTCGCGGGCCAGGGGGTGTTCGCCCGCCTCAAGTTCGAAAGCGGCGTCCACCGCGTCCAGCGCGTGCCGGTCACCGAGAGCGGGGGGCGCATCCACACCTCGGCGGCCACGGTCGCGGTGCTCCCCGAAGCGGAGGAGGTCGACGTCCACATCGAGGACAAGGACCTCAGGATCGACGTCTACCGCTCGTCCGGCCCCGGCGGCCAGTCGGTCAACACCACCGACAGCGCCGTCAGGATCACCCATCTCCCCACTGGCCTGGTCGTCATCCAGCAGGACGAGAAGTCGCAGCACAAGAACAAGGCGAAGGCGCTGAAGGTTCTGCGCACACGCCTCTACGAGATGGAGCGAGAGCGGCTGGCGAGCGAGCGCGCCGGCGCGAGGAAGTCGATGGTCGGTTCCGGGGACCGTTCCGAGCGGATCCGCACCTACAATTTCCCGCAGGGTCGCGTCACCGATCACCGCATCAACCTGACCCTTCACCGTCTCCCCGAGATTCTGGAGGGCCAGCTCGACGACCTGATCGAGGCCCTGATCGGCGAGGATGAAGCGGAGCGGCTGGCGAGCCTCGATGAGCAGGCAGGCTGAACCGGCGCCCACGCCGCACGCCCGTTCGTCCCGAGCGAAGTCGACGCGCGCGGGCTGGGAGTCATCACGCACGCCCCTCGACTACGCTCGGGACGAACGAAATCAGTGAACATCTCTGAGGTCCTCCGTGCCGGCGCCGCCCGTCTCGCCTGCGTGTCCGATACGCCGCGGCTCGATGCCGAGTTGCTGATGGCGCACGCACTCGGCGTGGAGCGCGAGTCGATGCTGCTGCACCACGGCGCCGACCCGCCGTCGGCCGAGTTCGACGCGCTGATCGCCCGCCGCCTCGCCCACGAGCCGGTCGCTTACATCATCGGCCGGCGCGGCTTCTGGAAGATCGAGCTGGAAGTCGGCCCCGGCGTGCTGATCCCGCGCCCGGATAGCGAGACCCTGATCGAGGCGGCGGTCGACCGTTTCGGCGAGGCCGGGCCATCGCGGGTGCTGGACCTCGGCACGGGCCCCGGCACCCTGTTGCTGGCGGCGCTCGCGCACTGGCCGCGTGCCACGGGCCTGGGCGTCGACGCGTCGGAAGCCGCGCTCCGCTATGCCCGCCGCAATGCCGCCCGGCTTGGCCTCGGCAGACGATCGCAGTTCCGCCTTGGCGACTGGGCGGACGGGCTCGCCGCGCGGTTCGACCTCATCTTGTGCAACCCGCCTTATGTCGAAGCCGGCGCCACGCTCGCGCCCGACGTCGCCCGCTGGGAGCCGGCGGAGGCGCTTTACGCCGGCGCCGACGGACTCGAGGCGATCCGCCACCTCGCGCCGCAGCTGCCGCCCCTGCTCGCCCCCGGCGGCGTGGCCTGCGTTGAAATCGGGGCCGGACAGTCCCCGGCGGCCGTCGCGATCTTCGCCGCCGAGGGCTTCATCTCTTCGTTACGCGAGGACCTTAATAAGGTGCCGCGCTGCCTCATTCTCCGACTTGATCGAGGCTAAATCTTTTCCGCTTGGATTTCGGCGGCGTCATAGTTACATAGGGGTCAGGGACGGGGCCGACCACAGCATTGGGATGCGTGAGGGCCTGATCGTCGCCGACCCCCGGTTGCTCGTCGCTTGGCAGGCGATTTGGTGAGGTGCCTGGGTCCGCTACGGCGGGCTCATGCCTCTTGGGTCGTGCAGCAGAGCGGCCGGGAAGGGCCTGGCCGGAATTGAAAGTAATACCACCCTTGGTGAGGATTTTCGTTTGATAAACAATCGTCAAGGCGGCCGCAGGCGCGGTCGGGGCGGCGGCAGCGGCCGCGCGCCCAACATGGGCACGAACACCGGCAATCGCCAGGACAACCGGCAGCGCGGCAATGCCGCTCAGTTGCTCGAAAAGTATAAAGGCATGGCCCGCGACGCACAGATGCAGGGCGACCGCGTCCAGAGCGAATATTATCTCCAGTTCGCCGACCATTATTACCGGATCCTCAACGAGAACCGCGCCCGCTACGAAGAGCAAAGGCGCCAGCAGGGCTATGACGAGGACGAGGATCAGGACCAGGATCAGGACCAGGAGCAATATCAGGACGACACTCCGATCGCCGCGCAGCCGCGCGATCGCTTCATCTCCGATGAACCGGCAAGGCGTCAGCCGGACGAGACACGCGAACCGCGCGAGAGCCGCGAGGCGCGGGAGAGCCGCCACCAGGGCAATGGTGAATATCGTGGGCGCCGCCCGCGCCCGGCCCGCTTCGACGAGGAACCGGCCGAGCGCGACGAAGAGCGGATCGCCGCGGACAGCCTTCCGCCGGCGATCGCCGTCGCCGCGAGCGACGAGCCGGCCGAGGAGCCCCGCGCGCCGCGCCGCCGGCCGCGCCGTCCGCGCGATTCCGGCGAGGAAATCGCTCCGGCCGCCTGAACCCCGGCCGATGCTTTCGATTGACGTTCGGCCGACAGTGTAGGACGCTCCCCTGACGTGGGTTGGGGGAGCGTTTTTCATGCGTGTCTGGCCGTTGATCGCCGCCGCCGCCGCCGTGCCGGCCTCGGCGCAGAATGAGATTCCCCCGCCCGACCAGTCGGCGCAAGGCGACGTCGCCGTCACCATCTACAACAACAATCTCGCGCTGGTTCAGGACACCCGCCGCCTCGACATCGCCGCCGGCAGGTCGCGGCGCGAATTTCCCGACGTGTCGGCGCAGATCCGGCCCGAGACGGTGACGCTGACCGGCGACGGCATCGGCATCGTCGAGCAGAATTTCGATTTCGACCTGCTCTCGCCCCAGGCTCTGATGCAAAAGGCAGTCGGCGAAACCATCACCCTCGTTCGAACCAACCCCGCCACCGGGAGCGAGACTCGCGAGCGGGCGCTGGTGCTTGCCGCCAATGGCGGCGTCGTGCTCCAGATCGGCGAGCGCATCGAGGTGCTTCGCGACGACGGACTGCCGGTGCGGGTCATCTTCGATCGCGTGCCGGAAAATCTGCGCGCCCGGCCGACCTTGTCGGTCACGCTCGCGAGCGAGCGCGGCGGCACCCGCCCGGTGACCCTGACCTACCTCACCCCCGGCCTCGGCTGGTCGGCCGATTATGTCGCGTTGTTCGACGAGACGGCCGGACGGATGGACGTGCAGGGCTGGATCACGCTCACCAACAACAGCGGCACCGAATATCGCAACGCCGACACGATGCTCGTCGCCGGCGCTGTCGGCCAGGCGCAGCCGGACTATGCCCGAAGCTATCCGCCGCCGCCGCCGCCTCCGCGGGGAGGCATGCGCAGCGCCGGCACGGAGACCTCGGCCCGCGAGCGGATCGCCGACTTCTACCTTTACCCGCTGCCGGAGCGGACCACGATCGCCAACCGCCAGACCAAGCAGGTCAGCTTCCTCGACGCGCAGGGTGCGCCGGCCGAGCGCGCCTACGAATTCCGCAATCCGTGGCTTCAGTCGGCCGACGAAGGGATCAGCGCCAATACCGTGCTGCGCTTCTCGAGCTCGCGCGACCGGGGGCTCGGCGACGCTTTGCCCGCGGGGACGGTGCGGGTCTACCAGCGCGACCAGCGCGGCAACCCCCAGTTCGTCGGCGAAAGCGCGATTGGGCATACGCCGATGGGGTCAGAAATCGGCCTTACAACCGGACAGGCGTTCGACGTTAAGGTCCAGCCGGTTGTCGAGGGCCGCGAAGAGATCACTGCCGAGCAATGGCGGACGACGTCCCGCTTCCGCATCTTCCACCCGGACGGAAGGCAGACGACCGGCGAGCAGGATACGCTCGAGGAAACCACCTTCTGGCAGACTCGGATGCGCTACACGCTGACCAATGCGCGGCCCCAGCCGGTCACGGTTCACGTCCATCAGTCGGGCCTCGACAATTATTGGCACGACACCCGGATCGTGTCCGAGAGCCTGCAAAGCGAGCGCCTCTCGGCGGACCAGGTCGTGTGGCACGTGCCGGTTCCGGCCAACGGCACGACCACGCTCAACGTCACCTTCCAGACCAGGCATTGAAGTGATCCGCCGGCTCGCCTCGGCCCTGGCCTGGGCGGCGCTGCTCTGCTGCGCGCAAGGCGAGGCGCTCGCCCAGGCGGTCATCGCCTCGAGCGGGCCCGGGGCGGTCTCGGTCACCGTCTACCGCGACCCGAACCGAAGCCCCGAACAGGCGCCGAACCTGCAATTCCTGAACGGCTATGCCCTGATCAGCGAGACGCGCCGGATATCGATTCCCGCCGGCGAGTCCGAAGTGCGCTTCGAAGGCGTCGCAAGCGGCATCCTGCCGCAGAGCGCGATCGTCGGCGGCTTTCCCGAAGGCGTGGTCGAGCGCAACCGCGACGCCTACCTCCTCTCGCCGGGGACGTTGCTCGAGCGCTCGCTCGGCCGCCGCGTCCACCTGCGGCGGACGTTCCACGCCACTGGGGAAGTCCGGGAGCAGGAAGCGGTGATCCGCTCGGGCGCCGACGGCGCGGTCGTGCTTCAGACGGCCGAGGGTTTCGAGGCGCTCCGCTGCACCGGGATGCATGAAACGCTTGTCTACGATCAGGTGCCGGCCGGGCTGTCGACCCGCCCGACGCTGTCCGTGCGGGTACGAAGCAGCGCTCCGCTGACGGCGACGGTGACGCTGTCCTACCTCGCGACGAACTTCGACTGGCAGGCCAATTACGTCGCCACGCTGGCCGATAACGAGCGGCTGGACCTGTTCGCCTGGGTCACTCTGGCCAGCAACGACGACACCAGCTTCGTGGCGGCGAACACGCAGGCCGTAGCGGGCGAGCTCAACCGGGAGGAGGCGAGAGGAGAGCCCGCCGAAGCCCGTCCCCTCGTTCTGCAATGCTGGCCGGCCGCAAGGACGAGCGACATACCCCTTGAAGACTGGGCCCCTCCGACTCCGCCGCCGCCTCCTTCTCTGATGGCGACGTCCCCGGTTACGGTCGTCAATTCGCAGGAAGTTCGGCTGACCGGTACGAGGATACGTGCCGACCTCGTCGCCCGGCAGGAGGATCTGGGCGACGTGAAGCTCTACCGGATCCCGGAGCCGGTCACGGTCGCTGCAAATTCGCAGAAGCAGGTGGCGTTCCTGCAGCGTCCGCGCGTCGAGGCGAGGCTGGTCTACCGCCGCCGCCTCGATCCGTCCGACGCCAGCGACCCGCAGCCGTCGCAATGGCTGATGGTTGCCCGAAACCGCACTGAAGACGGCCTCGGAGTACCGTTGCCGGCCGGGCGGCTGGTGCTGTTCGCGGACGCGCGCGAGCGTCCGATCCTGCTCGGCGAAGGCTTCCTGCGCGACCGGGCGGTGGGCGAGGAGGTCGAGGTCGAGCTAGGCGCGGCGACCGGCGTGTTCAGCCAGGTGGAGCTGGTCGCCGAGCAGCGGAGCGAATATCGGCTCACCGTCACCAACGACCATTCCCGCCCCATTCGCTTCGAGGCGGAATTCGAGGTCGAGGAAGGCCGCTTTCGTCCGCAGCGGCGCCTCGCTCGCCGCGACGGGCGCCCGCTCTGGACGGTGACCGTGCCGGCGCGGGGAACCGCGACGCTGCGCTATCGGATGCGTTCGACCGACTAAGGCGCGGCGGCCTCCGTTCTAGCCGCGCTTTACCGGCCGAGGGCGGTTATCCTCGTCCAGCGCGACGAAGGTGAATTGGCCTTCGGTCACCTTCACTTCCTCGCGGCCGCGGTCGCGGATCGCGATCACCTCGATGCGGATCGCGATCGAGGTGCGGCCGATCCGTTCGATCCAGGCGTAGACCGAAATGAGATCGTGGAGCAGGATCGGGGCGATGAACTGCATCGCGTCGATGGCGACGGTGGCGACCGGCCCGTCCGCCTCGCGGCTGGCGACGATGCCGGCGGCGATGTCCATCTGGCTGAGCACCCAGCCGCCGAAGATATGGCCGTTGGCGTTGATGTCGCCGGGCCGCGGCACGACGCGCAGGATCGGCTCGCGCTCAGTCGCCGCCATCGTCGTTCCATTCGCCGCGGGTGGCTTCCTCGTCATGGCCGGTGCGGTTGCTGAGGAAGACGAGGCCCATCAGCCCGGTGCCGACCAGGACGGTGAGACCGACGCCGGCGATGGTCGCCACCACCATATGGAGCGGCATCGGCCCGCCCGAGCGCCACAAATAGAATAGCGACAGGCCGACCGCCACCGCCGCGGCGAGCACCATCCAGCGCATCATCCGCTTGTACCGCTCCCAGGCAACGGCGGCGCGCTCGTAATCGGGCCCGCGCCGGGGCGGAATCGGGTCGTGGCGGGGCATGGCTTCCCTTTGCCGTCCGCCCGTGGGATCATCAAGGCCGAGTCGCCATCAGAGACGGAGGAGGCCGCCGTGACGATCGCCGCGATCCTGCAGGGCAAGGGAAGCGAGGTGCTCACCGTGGAGGCCGGGACGACGGTGCGCGAGGCCGTCGCCCTGCTCGCCCGGCACAAGATCGGCGCGATGCCGGTCATCCGCGACGGCGAGGTGGCCGGCATCATGTCCGAACGGGACGTCATCTATTGCCTGAAAAGCGACGACGCGGCGATGCTCGACTGGCCGGTCGAGCGGATCATGACGGCCCCGGCGATCACGGTGACGCCGGAAAAGCAGGTGATGGGCGCGCTGTCGCTGATGACCCAGCGGCGCATCCGCCATTTGCCGGTGGTCGAGGACGGCCGGCTCGTCGGCCTCGTCTCGCTCGGCGATCTCGTCAAGTACCGGATGGACAAGATCGAGCAGGAAGCGGCGGCGATGCTGAGCTACATTCAGAGCGCCTGAGCCGCCGCGCGCCCCGCCTGCGGCCGCGCCAGCGCGAGCACCTCGTCGAACAGCGGCCGCGCGAAAAGGAAGAGGAACGCGACGTAGCTCGCCATTCCGGCGGGGACGAGCAAGGCGAGCCGCTGCGCATCGCCCAGCGGGGCGAGCAGCGATCCCAGCCCGGCGACCAGGCTCGCCATCGCGGCCGAGCAGAGCAAAGCCGGTGCTACGGCGGCGGCGAAGGACCGTCGCTTGACCCCGATCGCCCGCAGCGAGGCCAAAGCCGTGAAAGCGAGCAAGCTTGCCGCGCCCGCGACCCAGCCCCAGGCGAGCCCCGGCGCGTCCCAGCGGATCCCGGTCGCGAAGGCGCAGGTCATCGCGACGGCGCCGAACATCCCCGTTCGCACCGCGACCCTGGGCTTGCCGATCGCGTTGGTGGCCGGGGCGAACAGGATCTGGAGCGTCGCCATCGCCATTGCACAGGCGAGCACCGGCACCAGCGGTGCCGAACCCAGCCATTTCGCCCCGAGGAAGGTCGCCACCAGCGGCTCCGCCGTCGCCGCCAGCCCGAAATAGAAGGGCAGAGCGAGAAGCGTCACCAGCCGCACCGTCTTCAGGAAGGCTGCCTCGAGTGCCGCCGCATCGCCCTGCAGCCGCGCATAAGCGGCGAAGGCGACGTCGTTGATGGCGGGGACGAACTTCCCTGACAATATCTGCGTGAGAAACAAGGCGGTGGTGTAGAGGCCGAGCCGGTGCGCATCGAGCTCGTGGCCGCCGATGAAGACGTCGGTCTGGCTCTGCACGAACCAGAAGAACTGGACGAGCATCATGGCGCCGCCGAAGCGGGCCAGGTCGCCGGCGCCGCGGAAGCTGAACAGGGGCAGCATGAACAGCCGGGCCGCGACCAGCAGCCCGAGCGCCTGCGAAAACCACAACACGCCGGCCGCGATGACGAGCGTCCAGACGCCCGCCCCGGCGAGCGCGGACGCCACCGCGGCGCAGGCGCTCAGCACGGCTGCGGCGAGGTTGATCTGCGACTGGCGCTTGAAGTTCATCCGCCGGATCAGCAGCGCGTTGCCGAGCGCGAGGAACGGGTTGGCGAAATAGAACAGCGCCTGGACGCGCAGCAGCCGCTCCACCATCGGGTGGCTGAAATAATCTGCCGCCAACGGCGCTGCCAGGAACTGCACGGCCGCGAGCGCGCCGTTCACCAGCAGCAGCATCCCGAAGGCCTGGCGGATGCGGCGCCGGTCAGTGCTCTCCTCGCGCACCAGCGCGCTGGCGAAACCCCAGCCGTTGAGCAGGTTGAGGAAGGCGAGCACGACGCCGGTCATGGCGAGCAGGCCGTAATCGCTGGGGTCGAGCAGGCGGATGACGAGGAAGGTCGACGTCCAGGCAATGAGCTGGCCGGCGATCTGGCTGCCCGAGCGCCAGATCACCGCCCCCTTCACCTGCTCGGCGAGGCCGCGCGCCCGCGCGCCGCCGTCGCTGTCCGCCTGCGCCACCTTCAACCGCCGGTCTCCTGTCGTCGCGCGCCTCCTAGCGCATCGAGGTTAAGCCCGCGTTGAGCGGGCGCGGGCGAAGGCCTTGACGGGCGCGGCCGGCTCTCCCATATCCGCTTTCCGGCGGCCGGGCCCTTCGGCCAAGTCGCTGGAATTCTTTGAAATTGAAGACGAAGCAGCCCTTGCGGAAGCGGTTCGCCGCCCCCAGATAGGAGCTACGGTCGCGCCGGTTTGTCCGGCCGCGTCCGGTTCGAAGGCGACCGCGCCAGCGCGGAAAATCTTCGAAAAAGCCGTTGACGAGGGGGCCTCTCCTCCATATATGGCGCTTCACCGACGGGGCAGGGTTCTGCCCGACCCCGTTTCGCGTCTCCTCAACCGCCAGCCGGTTTCCCGGATCGACCGGGAGGGAGAAGCGTCGGCTCTTTGACATTGTCGGTTTAGATGAAGGGACATGTGGGCGGCGGCCCCGGTCGCTGGCAACCTCTGGGTGCCGGACGATCGGATAAAGCTAAGTCGTTCCATGTCCTCATACGCAAACACACCAGTTTGTATATTTGTGCAGGAACGGCTCCCAGAGATGCCGGCTTGCGCGTTCGCGTTTTCCCGCGGGCGAGCTTGTCGTACATCAACTTGAGAGTTTGATTCTGGCTCAGAACGAACGCTGGCGGCATGCCTAACACATGCAAGTCGAACGAAGGCTTCGGCCTTAGTGGCGCACGGGTGCGTAACGCGTGGGAATCTGCCCTTGGGTTCGGAATAACCAGGAGAAATCCTGGCTAATACCGGATAATGACTTCGGTCCAAAGATTTATCGCCCAGGGATGAGCCCGCGT
>DASVVV010000060.1:0-15812 GCA_036386375.1 Allosphingosinicella sp.
GGCCTCGAGATCCTCGCCGCCAGCCAAGGCGTTTCGAAAGGCCTGCGCCAGACCGAAGGGCCGCAGCTGATCGCGCGCCCGGAGGTCGCCTTCGGCCCGGTCTTCATCGGCGGCTATTACAAGAACGTCACGTCCACGAGCGCCGACGGCGAAGGGGCGGCGGCCGCCGGCGTTCGTGCGCGCGTCGACGGCTTCGACCTTGTCGGCTCGGTAATGCACAAATGGGCGGTCGGCGACCAGGGTCCCGGCGACCGCGATTCGTTCGAATTCTTCGCGTCCGTCTCGCGGCGCTTCGGATCGGTGGCGACGCGCCTGAACGTCACCTGGAGCCCAGACGATCTCGGCGGCGCCGAAAGCTCGCTCTATGTCGAGGCGGGCGCGACGGTGGCGCTGGCCGGCGGCCTGGGTGCTGGCGCGAACGTGTCTCGAAGAGAGCGCGACGGCGCTACCGACTATACCGCATTCAACGCCGGCGCGACCTACGCGGTCTCGCGAAACCTCTCCGCCGACCTGCGCTATTACGACACCGATCGCAGCGGCCTCGGAGAAATCTATGAATCGCGCCTGGTCGCCTCGCTGCGCCTGCGCCTGTGACGCGCCTCCGCACGACGGACGAACTGTCCTTGCCGACGGCGCGGCGGATCGCGCTCGCCGCCCAGGGCTTCGGCAGGCCACGCCCCGAGCAAGTGAGCTGGCGGCAGCTCGCCGGCAATCTCCAGCGGCTTGCGCTCCACCAGATCGACAGCGTCAACGTCCTGACCCGCGCGCATTACGTGCCGGCCTTCTCACGCCTAGGCCGATATGATCGGACACTACTCGACCGTGCCGCCTGGGGCGCGAAGCGCGACCGGCGATTGTTCGAATATTGGGCGCACGAAGCGTCGCTGGTGCCGATCGAGCTGCATCCGCTTTTAAGATGGCGGATGGCGCGTGCCGATCGCGGCGAGGCCGGCTGGCGCGGCCTGAGGGCGTTCGCCGGCGAGCGGCGCGGCGAGGCTGAGGCCGTGCTGGCGCGGATCAGGAGCGAGGGGCCGATGGCCGCTTCCGACTTCGAGCACGGCCGGAGCCGCAGCGGCTGGTGGGAGTGGGGCGCGACCAAGCATGCGCTGGAGTGGCTGTTCTGGGCGGGACATGTCGCCGCCGCTACGCGGCGCGGCAGTTTCGAGCGCGTTTATGACGTGCCCGAACGGGTGATGCCGGCCGCTATACTTGCCCTTCCCACTCCGGACGAGGCCGAGGCTCGGCGTCGGCTCGTCGAGGTGGCGGCCCGCGCGCTCGGCGTCGCCACCGCGGCCGAGCTGCGCGACTATTTCCGGCTCGGCGTCGAGGAGACGCGCGTGGCGGTGGCGGCGTTGGTGGAGGAGGGCGCGCTGCTTCCGGTCAGCGTCGAAGGGTGGCAGCAGGCGGCCTTCCTCCACCGCGAGGCGCGGCGGCCGCGGCGGATCGAAGCGCAGGCGCTGCTCGCCCCGTTCGACCCCCTGGTCTGGGATCGGCGGAGGACCGAACGTCTGTTCGGCTTCCGCTATCGGATCGAGATCTACACGCCGGCCGACAAGCGCCAGCACGGTTATTATGTGCTCCCCTTCCTGCTCGACGAGGCGCTGGTCGCGCGCGTCGATCTGAAGAGCGATCGCCAGAGCGGGACGCTCGTCGTGCGAAACGTTCATCTGGAACCGGGCGCGCCCGCCGGGACGCGCGAGCGGCTCGATGCCGAGCTCACGCTGATGGCCGAATGGCTCGGCCTGGCTTCGGTGGCTCGAACCGGCTGAGCTTCAGGCGAGGCGCCGAGCCTGCGCTTGTGGGGTGCCGCGATCGGGCATAGCCTCGGCGCTTATGACGCAGTGGGAGGTCGCATCGGTCGGGCAGGCGCTCGCGCTCGGGGTGCGGCTGTTGCGCGAGGATCCGCGGCTGGCGGCGGAGCAGGCGCGCGAGATTCTCGCCGCTTCGCCGCATCATCCGGACGGTTATCGCCTGCTCGGGGCGGCGCTGCGGCGCACCGGCGAGCATGAGGAAGCGGAGCGGGCCGAGCTCGACGCGATCGCCGCTTCGGTGCGCGATTCGAAGCTGATGGCGGCGGCGCAGGCGCTGCTCGATGGCGATTTGCCGACGGCCGAGCTGATCCTGCGCGAGCGGCTGAAGGCGCGCCCGACCGACGTCGCCGCGATCCGGATGATGGCCGAGCTCGCCGCCCGCCTCGGCCGCTACCAGGATTCCGAGAACCTCCTCCGCCGAGCGCTCGAGCTGGCGCCCGCATTCGCGGCAGCGCGGGCCAACCTGGCGACGGTGCTCTACAAGCAAAACCGCGCCGCCGAGGCTCTCGCCGAGCTCGACCGGCTGGAGCTTTCGGGCGACGAAGGGGTGGCGCAGCAGAACCTCAAGGCCGCCGCGCTCGGGCGGCTGGGCAGCTTCGACGAGGCGATCGGCCTGTACGAGCAGGTGCTGGCGCGCTCCTCGGATCAGCCGAAGGTGTGGATGAGCTACGGCCATGTGCTGAAGACGGTGGGCCGGCAGGCGGACAGCGTCGCCGCGTACCGGCGCGCGATCGCGGCGGCGCCGGCGCTCGGCGAAGCCTGGTGGAGCCTCGCCAATTTGAAGACGATCGCCTTTTCGCAGGCGGATATAAGCGCGATGGGGGCGGCGCTCGTGGCACCCGGCCTGAGCGATGAGGACCGTCTCCACCTGCACTTCGCGCTCGGCAAGGCGCTCGAGGATGCCGGGCAGGCCGAGGCGGCCTTTTGCCATTATGCCGAGGGCAACCGGCTTCGCCGTGCGATGATCGCCTACGATCCGGACGAGATCACCGCCTACGTCCGCCGTTCCCGCGCCCTGTTCACACCGGAGTTCATCGACTCTCGCGACGGGCAGGGCTGCCCGGCCGCCGATCCGATCTTCATCCTCGGCATGCCGCGCGCGGGCTCGACGCTGGTCGAGCAGATCCTCGCCACTCACCCGGCGATCGAAGGCACGATGGAGCTGCCCGACATTCCGGCCCTGGTCCGGCGGCTGAGCGGGCGCGGCAGGGGCGGCGACTCGGCTTACCCCGAGTGCCTCGCCGGCCTTGAACCGGCTGAGCTTCGCGCCCTCGGCGAGGAATATATCGAGCGCACGCGCGTCCAGCGCAGGACCGACCGGCCGCTGTTCATCGACAAGATGCCCAACAACTGGGCGCATGTCGGCTTCATCCGTCTGATCCTGCCCAATGCGAAGGTGATCGACGCCCGGCGTCATCCGCTCGCCTGCGGCTTTTCCAACTTCAAGCAGCATTTCGCGCGCGGCCAGGCCTTTTCCTACAGCCTCGAGGAGATGGGGCTTTACTATCGCGACTATGTGACGCTGATGACGCACTTCGATGCCGTTCTGCCCGGCTATGTGCACCGCCTCATTCACGAGCGGCTGGTCGAGCGGCCTGAAGCCGAAGTGCGCGGTCTGCTGGACTTCCTCGGCCTTCCCTTCGACCCCGCCTGCCTGCGCTTTTACGAAACCGGTCGCCCCGTCCGTACCGCGAGCTCGGAGCAGGTGCGCCGGCCGATCAGCTTCGAAGGCCTCGACCAGTGGAAGGCGTTCGACCGCTGGCTGGGCCCGCTCAAGTCCGCGCTGGGACCGGTGCTGGATTCCTATCCGGGGACGCCGCCGAGCTGACCCGCGACCGTGGCAATTTCAGCACGCTGGCCGGCCCTATTTGTTGCGGCGGCAAAATCATTTTGACCTCGCCGTCAAAGCGGCACACCTTGCCTGGGGTTATGCGTGGGCTTGTGGGGAGCGGGACATGCGCGTTCGATCGAAAAAAGGGAAAATCGGGCTGAGGCGCGCAGCGACAGGCCTGCTCGCGACCACCATGCTTTGCGCCAGCGGCGCCGCGCTGGCTCAGGACCGGCCCGCGCCGACTGCGCCGCAGCCGGCGAGCGCGGCATCCGACGATGAAGATACGATCTACGTCACCGCCACGCGCCGCGAGGAGAACCTCCAGGACGTGCCGATTGCGATCACCGCGCTCGGCACGCAGACGCTCGAGGATCTGCAGGTCGACGATTTCGACGATTATGCGCGCTTCGTCCCGAGCCTCTCCTTCCGCTCGTTGGGCCCGGGCTTCGCCAACGTCTATTTCCGCGGCGTCGCGAGCGGCGAGAATGCCAACCATTCCGCCTCGCTGCCCAGCGTCGGCACCTATCTCGACGAGCAGCCGATCACGACCACGACCGGAGCGCTCGACCTCCACATCTTCGACATCGCCCGGGTCGAGGCGCTCGCGGGACCCCAGGGTACGCTCTACGGCGCGTCCAGCCAGGCGGGAACGGTGCGGATCATCACCAATCCGCCCGACACGTCCGACCTCTACGGCGAAGTCAATCTCGAGGTGAACAGCGTCGCCCATGGCGAGATCGGCTACACCGCCGAGGGGTTCATCAACGCGCCGCTCTCGAGCAACGTCGCGCTTCGCATCGTCGGCTGGTACCGCCGCGACGCCGGTTATATCGACAACATCCCCGGCACGATCGTCTTCCCGATCAACCAGGTCGACGACGAGGGCAATCTCGTCGACCTGCCCGGCGACGACATCGTCTTCACCAACGACGAATTCGTCGAGGAGGATTATAACGACGTCGACACTTACGGCGCCCGCGCCGCCCTCAGGATCGAGCTCAACGACAATTGGACGGTGACTCCGCAGGTCATGGGCCAGCGGCAGCTGAGCCGCGGCTCGTTCGCCCAGGAAAGCGGTCTGCCGCCGCTCTCGGTCCAGCAGTTCAACGACGAACGCGCCGATGACCGCTGGTACCAGGCGGCGCTGACGGTGCAGGGCCGCATCGGCAATTTCGACATGACCTATGCCGGCGCCTGGATGCAGCGGCAGATCGACAGCGAGCTCGATTATGTCGACTACGCCTATTTCTACGACGTGCTCGCCGGCTACGCGCGCTATTTCTACGACAATGACGACAACCAGGTGAACCCCAACCAGTATATCGTGGCTGACGACAGCTTCACCCGCATGACCCACGAGCTTCGCTTCACTTCGCCGGCCGACCGGCCGGTTCGGCTCGTCGCCGGCGCTTTCTACCAGCGCCAGACCCACAATATCGAGCAGAACTACATTATCGACAATATCGCCGATGCGATCACCGTGCCGGGCACCGAAAGCAACATCTGGCTGACCAAGCAGCTTCGCGTCGACCGCGACTATGCAATCTTCGGCGAGCTCGCCTGGGACATCACACCGCAGCTGACGCTGACCGGGGGCGGCCGGCTCTACCGCTATGACAACAGCCTGGTCGGCTTCTTCGGCTACAGCAACGGCTATTCGGGGAGCACGGGAGTCGCGGCCTGCTTCACCACCGAAGGGCCGCCGCTCCGCGAGAATGAGGACGGCACGCTGGCGCCGCCGATCGTCGACGGCTCGCCCTGCACCAATGTCGACAAGAGCACAGCCGACACGGGGTTCATCCACCGGCTGAACCTCACCTACCGAATTAGCGAGGACGCGCTGATCTACGGCACCTGGTCGCGCGGCTTCCGCCCCGGCGGCATCAACCGCCGCGGCACCCTGCCGCCCTACGGCGCCGACTTCATCAACAATTACGAGCTTGGTCTGAAGACGAGCTGGCTCGATAACAGGCTTATCTTCAACGCAGCCATTTATCAGCTCGGCTGGGACAATATTCAGCTGTCCTTCCTCGGCGAGAACGGCCTCACCGAGATCCGCAACGCCGGCAATGCCCGCATCCGCGGCGCGGAGTTCGACATCATCGCACGCCCGGCCACGGGGCTGACGATGAGTCTCGGCGCGGCGTTCAACGACGCCGAGCTCACCGAGGATTTCTGCCTCATCGCCAATGATGAGTTCGACTGCAGCCTGGATATCGACCTGGACGGCGACGGCGTGCCGGAAGAAAATGACCTGCTCGCGCCGAGCGGGACGCGCCTGCCCCTGACTGCGCGCTTCAAGGGCAATGCCCGTATCCGCTACGAATTCCCCGTCGGGCCGGGGACCGAAGCCCATGTCCAGCTCAGCGCGTCGCACGAGGGCCGTCGAACCCGCGACCTGCGCACGCTCGAGCGCCAGCTCTATGGCGATCTCGTTGCGACCACCACGGTCGACTTCAGCATCGGCGTCGAGCGCGGCCCCTGGCGCGCGGAGCTATTCGCCCGCAACCTGTTCGACGAACGCGGCGCGCTGGGCAGCTACATCAACTGCCTCGAAACGACGTGCGGCGACCCCGACGGAATCACGGACCGCGGGGGCATCGTCTACACGATCGTCAACCGCCCGCGGATGATCGGTATCAGGGTCGGACGCCGCCTCTGAGCGGACGCGAATCCGACGCCCCCGCGGCCGCCGCCTGGGCGAGCCTCTCGGCCGCGCCCGATCCGGTCGGCCTGTACCGGCCGTTCGTGCGCTTCGGCGATGTCGTGCTGCTGTCGGCGATCAGCTCGGCCCGCGACGGCGAGCTGGTCATGGGCAAGGTCGGCCGCGACCTCGACCTCGAGGCGGGACGGGCCGCCGCCGCCCGCGCCGCCGAGAATCTGCTGGCGGTGCTGCTCGAAGCGGCCGGCCGCGATCCGGACCGGATCGAGCGGCTCCTCATGGTGCGCGGCTATGTCAACGCCGCCGAGGATTTCACACAGGTCCACAAGGTCATCGACGGCGCCTCGCAACTGCTGATCGCAAGGCTGGGGGAGGAGAAAGGCGGCCACGCCCGCACCGCGCTTGGCTGCGCCGCTCTGCCGAACGGCAATGCCGTGACGCTCGAGGCGCTGGCGCAGCTCCGGGCCGGGAATGTCCGCTAGAGCACGCCCTGATAGTAATTGGCGAGCGCCTCGATCTCCTCGTCGCTCAGCGCGCCTGCGATGTTGCGCATGCGCTGGTAGACGTCGTTGCGGCGTTGCCCGCCCTTGTAGGCGCGAAGCTGGTTGGCGAGATATTGGTGGTTCTGGCCGCTCACGATCGGGGTTTCGACGGGTCCGCCCGAGCCGTTGACGTGGCAGCTGTTGCAAGCCGGGATGCGCCGCGCCGCATCGCCTTCGGTGGCGAGACGGACGATCGCCCGGTCCGCGGCCTGGCCGCGGCGGCCGAGCCCGGCATAGGTTTCGGCGTTGCGGCCGTAGAAGACGGCGACGTTGGCGAGGTCCGGAAGCTGAAGCTGCTGCGCCACCGGCGTCATCAGCGGATGGACCCGCGCGCCGCTGCGATAATCGTGGAGCTGCTTGTAGATCGCCGCGGCCGATTGGCCGGCCAGGCTCGGCAGCTCGGGCGTCGCCGCCACACCCTCGTCGCCGTGGCAGGAGGCGCACACCGCGGCGGCAATCCGGCCGCCGCGCTCGGGCCGGGCGTTGCTCAGGATGTCGAGCACTTCAGGGCCCCAGGCGACCTGGCTCACCGGCGCCGCCTTGGCTGTGCTGACCGGCTGGCGGTAAGCCGGCGAGCCCTCGGTGATGCCGAGCGAGCGGCAGAAGGCGGTCCACAGGTCGAGCCCGGCATTTTCGCGCTGGAAAGCCGGAAGCACGAGGAAGGCGAGCAGCGCTCCGACGACGAGCGCGGTGCCGATGCCGAGGCTCGCCCACAGTCGCCACGGGCGGTCCAGCGTCTTGGGGTCGATCGGTTCGTTGGCCATGGCTTCAGCCCGCCACCGTGCGGTGAACCACCGCTTCGGGCGGCGGATCGATGAAGAATTGGGCGATCGGATAGCCGTAGGCCGCCGCCATCAGTATCGCGACGAAGACGTTCCACATGCCGAAGCCGTTGAGCGCCCGCGGGATACGTCCCGGCGGATGGGCGGCGACGGCATATTGCATCGGCGCGGCGGGAGCGGCGCCGCGGGCGCCGTGCACACGACAGAGGTTCCAGACGAACAGCAAGGCGCTGACGAGGAGGATGATGCCGCCGACCAGCGAGAGGATCACCCAGGGGCCCCAGCTGGCGATCATCGGGTTGGTGTAATCGAACGCCGCGACCCGCCGCCACTGGCCCTGCAGCCCGGTATAATGCCAGGGCAAGGTCATCACCATCATGCCGACGAACCACAGCCACAGCTGGAGCCTGAGCGGCTTCCACGACGGGAACTCGCGCCCCGCCAGCGTCGGCCAGATCGCATAAGCGATGGCGAAGTACATGATGACGACGGTGCCGCCGAAGATCAGGTGGAAATGCGCGGTCACCCAGCTCGTATTATGGACCATCGCATTCATGCCGTAGCTCATGTTGATGAGCCCGCCGCCGCCGCCGAAGAACAGCATCACGAAGGCCAGGCCGGTGGCGAGCACCATCGGCCGCTCCCACGGCAGCGTCCTGATCCAGCCGAACAGTCCGGTGCCGCCGCGCATCCTTCCCGCGACCTCCATCGAGGCGGTGATGGTGAAGACGGTGAGCAGGGTCGGGACCGAGACGAGGGCGGTCAGCACCATCTGGATGAACTTGAAGCCGGTCGAATGCTCGGGGTCCATGAACAGGTGGTGGAGCCCGACCGGGAGCGAGTAGAGCAGGAACAGGATGAAGGTGAGCCGCCCCATCGTGTCCGAATAGAGCCGCCCGCCGGCCGCCTGCGGCGCCATCGTGTAAAAGGCGATGTAGGAGGGGAAGAGCCAGAAATAGACGATGGCGTGCAGCGTCCAGCTGAACAGGGTGCGCGACAGGCCGACGTCGATCGTGTCGACCCAGCCGAAGGCGGCCGGGATGACCTGGAACAAGAGCTCGGCGGCGACGCCGACGGTGGTCCAGAGCCACATGATCGCGTTGGCGACGGTCGCGAACATGGCGAGCGGGACCGCCTCGCCGGGATGGTCGCGCTTCCACAGCCTCATCGCTGCGATCATGATGCCGCACCAGATCCAGCTGCCGACGACGACCAGCACCAGGCCGATGTAGAACCAGGGCGTCGCCGTCATCGGCGGGTAGAAGGTGTAGAGGACCGAGGCGTTGCCGGAGAGGATCGATACCGCCGCCATGACGCTGCCGAGGATGCCCATCCAGAAAGCGGCCCAGGCGAGGCCGCGCGCCGGCAGCGGCCGCTTCAGCGCCGTCTCGGCGACGAAATAGCCGAAGCCCATGATGAAGAAGGTGGTCAGCACATAGGCCATCGAGACGCCGTGCAGCGTCACCGACCGGAAATAATTGTGCGCGGTGTGGGCCGGCGCCTCGATCGGCGAGCGCGCCCACATCTGCCAGACGCCGAGCACGCAGGCGATGGCGAAGGCGGCGATCGCCACCCACATATGGGCGAGCGTCAGCCGGCCGACGCCGAAGCTCCGCTCCTCGGCCGGCGCGGCCGCCGCCGGCAAGGGCGCTGCTACGCTAGCCACAATCGGCCCTTCCCTCCGCGTCGGGACGGAACTGGTCCGCCGGCACGACCCGCACCGTCGCCAGCATCTGGCTGTGGCCGAAGCCGCAATATTCGTGGCACGGCATCAGAAGGTCGCCGGTGCGCCGGAAGACGGTGTGGACCTGGCTGACGTAGCCGGGCACGACCATCGTGTTGACGTTGGTGCCGCTGACCAGGATGCCGTGGATCACGTCCGGGCTGGCGAGGCGCAGGGTGACCGGCCGGTCCGCCGGCACGACGACGCATTGCGGCACGAAGGCGAACTGGGTGGTGATGATCCGCGTCGTCACCTGCCCGTTCGCATCGACCCGCGTGCCGAGATTCGCCTCGGTAAACTCGCCCGACAGATGGAGCGACTTGGGATCGACATATTCGCGGTTGCTCGGCGGGTTGATATGCGTCGACACCGCCGCGGCGACGATCGCGGTCATGATCACGAACACCACCGCCGCGACCACGCCGGCCCATCGAAGCTCGGTCTTGAGGATCTTCTTTTCGCTGGCGGCGTGGTCCATCAGCCTACGCTCCCACGCGGCAGGAAGACGAACAGGTAGATGGCGAACCAGCAGATCAGCAGAAGCGCGACCGCGATCCCCGCGACGGCGACCGCTCCGCGCGGCGCCTCCTCCAGCGCCGCCTCCAGCGCGGCCTCCTCGCCGCCTTCGGCGCCGGGGACGTGTCCCGGGCGCAGCTCGTCAGCAGCCATGTGGCCCCCATGGGTTCGGCTGCCGAAGCTGCCGGTTGGCGATGCACTGCGCCATACGCGATAACCCTTAGTCCGGTTCCGCTCGGATAAGGGACGCCTGGCGCGCCACAAGGGGGTTCGTCTGGAAATCGGGCGGCGGGCGGCTTATGTCTCGTCGGCAACGGCAAGAGCGGTGGTTATGGCTTCGGGGCTTCTGGCCTATCTGGATTCGATCAAGGCGCGCGATCCCGCGCCCCGCTCGCGCTGGGAGATATTGCTCTATCCCGGCGTGTGGGCGGTCGGCTTTCACCGCATCGCCCACTGGCTCTACAAAGGCGAACTTTACTTTCTGGCTAGGCTGGTCAACCATCTGTCGCGGATGCTGACGGCGATCGACATTCATCCCGGCGCGGTGATCGGCCGCAACTTCTTCATCGACCACGGCTTCACCGTGATCGGCGAGACCGCCCAGATCGGCGATGACGTCACCATCTACCAGCAGGTCACTCTGGGCGGGACCAGCCCCCATGACGGCGTCCCCGGCAAGCGTCACCCGACCATCGAGGACGGCGTGGTGATCGGCTCGGGCGCGCAGGTGCTGGGCCCGATCACCGTCGGCAGGCGCGCCCGCATCGGTGCCAATTCGGTCGTCAACCGCGACGTTCCCCAAGGGGCGACGATGGTCGGCATCCCGGCCCGCTCGACCCTGGTCGATGCCGAGGAGAGCTCGCGCAATTTCCTTCCCTACGGCACGCCCTGCTCGGAAGTGTACGACCCCGCGACGCAGAAGCTCGAGCTGCTGCAGTGCGAGGTCGAGCAGCTGAGGAAGCGCGTCGCCGAGCTGGTCGCGGAAAGGGAGGGCGCCGCCGGCGATCGCGATCGCAAAGAGCAGGGCCGCGCCTGATGGGCACGGTCCTGCCATTCCCGGGACCGGCCTCCAAAGCGCAAGTGGGTTTCGAGCGTTCCGAGCTCAATCGGATCGTCGACCTTTATGGCCGCATGGTCGCGGCCGGCTTGTGGAAGGATTATGCGATCGCCTTCGAGCCGGGCGGCGCGGCTTTCTGGGCCTTCCGCCGCGCCTCCGAGCGGCCGGAATATAAGATCGAGAAGCGGCCCGGCGCGCGCCACGGCCAGTGGGCGCTGATCGGCGAGGCCGGCCAGGTGCTGAAGCGCGGACACGAGCTGGGTCCGGTCCTCGCCCCCATCGAACGAAGGCTGCTCAAGCTCGTCGCGGAATAGCTCCCCTCCCTGACAGGGAGGGGAGGTTCCGGATCAGGCCGGGACCGGCTGCGCGGACACGCGGTCCACCACCGGTAGCCGAGTCCGCAGCCCCTCCGGGAGCGGCCGGACCACGGCGCGGCGGGCATTGCTCCAGAAAGCGGAGAGGAGCAGCAGCGCCGAGCCGATGACCAGGGCCGTCAGCGCCACGCTGAGCTCGACCGCGCCATATTCGCGGAACAGGCTGTTGAGCGCGTAGAGCACGTATGCGAGCGCGGAGACGAGCAGGGCCCGACGGTCGATCGCCACCGCCACCAGCCCCAGGATCACGTAGAGCAGGATCACGACCGCGCCGTCGAGCGCGGTCGCCGCGCCCTCGCTCAGTCCGAGCAGCGAGAAAACCGGATGGACGATCAGCGGGGCGGCGAGCAGGTGCAGCCAGAAGGCGACGTCGGAGCGGCGCGTCTCGCGGCGCGGGTCGGACGAGTCCCAGCGCATCGCGAACAGGAAGACGCCGATGCCGAGCAGCAGCGCGCCCACTTCCATCGCCTGGCGCATCGTTTCGATCTGCGGCTCGCTCATGTCCGGCCCCGCAAAGGCGCTGGCGACGAGTCCGAGGACGAGCGCCACCAGTGCGCCGACTCCCGCCGCCACCGTGATCGGCACCCGGAAGCGCCGCCAGTGCAGCCAGGCCGCGCCGGCGGCGAGCGCGGCGCTGCCGACCAGGATGAAGGTGCTGGTACGGGCATTCTCCGTCTCTTCGAGATTGAGCGCGATGATCGAGCCGAACGCGGTGGCCGCGAAGACTCCGCCGACGAAGGCGAGCAGGAGGATGATGCTGGGCAGAGCCATGCGCCGCTGGCGGGTGAAGAATTCGGCCAGGCCCCAGGCCGTCGCCGCGACGAGCAGGCCGGACGTGGGGGAGGGCCCCTCAAATTCGATATGCGGCCCGACATAATGGCCGATCCAGGCGACGGCGACGAGCAGGATCACCGCGGCGATGCCGACGAAGATGTCGTTGAAGCCGGTCAGCAGCCGGAAATGTTCCTCGTCGGCGACCGGCGTGTGCCGCCCCGCCGCGACATAGTCCCTGAAAGCCGCCGCCTGCTGCGACGTCAACGCCCCCGCCGCCACCGCCCCCTCGAGATCGCTCTCGCTGTACATAGGTCTCTCCTCCTCGCGAGGCGCAAATACCACAGGTGACTTAGCGTAGCAACACACTACATCGGAGGAGGCGGTTAGCGCGGGCGGCCGGTGAAGCCGGCAGCGGCGCGCAGGGCGTCGGCGTCCATCAGGCGGCCGTCCGACATGACCCACAGGGTGCGGCGCAGGTCGCCGATGGTGCGGGACGGGTCGCCGTCGACGAGCACCAGATCAGCCTCCTTCCCGACCGCGATCGAGCCGGTGGCCTCGGCGGCGCCGACCAATTGAGCGGGTCGAAGCGTCGCCGTCTGCAGCGCCTGCGCGGGCGTCATCCCGGCCTGGACGTAGAGCTCGAGCTCGCGGATCAGCTCGAGGCCGGAGCCGTCGGTGCCGGCGACGATGGGCACGCCGGCGCGATGGAGCGCCGCCGTCAGCTCGAGCAGCTTGGCGAAGCTGGCGCGGTAATCCTCTCGCGTAACGCCTTCGGGGGGAAGGAAGCCGCCGCCGCGGAAACTGCGCTCCGTCGCCGGCGGCATCGTTCCGACGAACGGCGCGTAAGCCGGCGAAAGGTCGCGCGGCTCGGCCGTATAGCCGCGCTCGAACACCGCCACGGTCGGATCGACGATCGTGCGCCGCCGCGCCATCTCGGCGATGAGCGAACGCATCGGCTCGGCACCGAGGTCGACGTTGCGGGCATAGCGGCCCGGCCCCTGGAAGCGCATCAGGCCGTTCGACTGGTTGACGACCTCGTCGGGCATCGCCTCCATCATCACGAAGTTGATGTGGGTGATCTCGTCATAGCCCGCGGCGATGACATCGGTGGGGCGCATCGTCGCGGGGATGTGGCCGTGGACGTGGAGCCCCAGCCGCCGCGCCTCGGCGATTGCCGGAAGCAGCCATTCGCGTCGCATCGAGGTGTAGAATTTGACGCCGGTGAAGCCCTGCTCGCGGGCGCGCCGCACCGCCGCGACGGCTTCCTCGGCCGAGCTGACGCTGACGCCGCCCTGCGCCTGGAGCGGCCCCGCGCCGTCGATCAGGATCGAGGAATAAACCGTCGGAAAGAGCAGCTCGCCGCGCTCGATCCGGCCGCGGCGGCGGATGGTCGGCTCGGCCTCGCCGCCGGGATCGCGGGCCGAGGTCATGCCCATCGAAAGGAGCATCAGCCCCTGGCTGTCGGAGCCGACATGCATGTGCGCGTCCCAGATGCCGGGCACGAGCGTCTTGCCGCGCCCGTCGATCACGCGGGCGCCTTCGGGCACCGGTGTGGCCGCGGCCGGGCCGACGGCGGCGATCCGCTCGCCGCTCACGACGACGGTCTGGTCGTCGAGAAAGCGCGCGCCTTCGGCGTCGAACAGGCGCACGTGGGTGAAGGCGACGGGGGTCGCCGGAAGCTGGCGGAAGCGCTGCGCGATGGCCGGGCTGCGCCGCGCCAGGGCCTCTTCCTGAGCGCGCTCCAGGGCGGCGCGGGCGTCGGCATAGCCCTCCGGCAACACCGCGAGGAAGGAGACGAGCGCGAAGAAATTGCCGTCCGCATCGAGCCACACCGGTACCGGGTCAAGCGTCAGGCCCTCGACCGCATAAGCGGTTACGGTCTTTCTTCGAGCCTCCTCGCCTACCGTGGCTTCGGTGAGGCGAGTCAGCCGCGCCTCGCCGCCGGGAAGCAGCGGCAGGCGCTGGCCCGGCGCCCGGTACAGCGCCTCCACCAAAGCGGCATTGGCGACCAGCGGGCCGCCGGCAGTGACGTAGAAGCCGGTCCCGTCGAAGGCGGCGCTGCCTTCGTCGCTCCGGGTCGTCCAGCGGGCCGTGCCGTTCGCGACCTCGAACGTCTCGGCGACGTCGCCGCTCGGATCCACGCCGCGAACGACGATTCGTTCGGGGATGCCGTTCGCGCCCGGCCGGAGCGACTGGTCCTGCTCGAAGACGAAGCCGCGCAGGAGGATCGATTCGCGCGCATTCCAGGTCCCGTCGGAAGCACGCCACAGCGCCGCCCGGCCGTGCTCGCCCGCGCCGGAGACGATGACGAAGCGGCGGGCGTCCGCCGGCGGCGCCATCAACTGGTCGACCGGCACCCGTGCCGACGCGGGCGTCAGGAGAAAGGCTGCGGCGGCCGCGGCGAGCAGGCGAAGCTTCATGGGCTTTCCTCGAGAGACAAGGACGGGGAGCGTTGCACGAGTCGGGCGGGTCGGCAAGGCGGGCGCCGCTCAACCTCCCTGGAGACGCTCGAGGATCGTCATCGCCTGCTCGGCCCCGGATTGCGGCACGATCTCGCCTTCGCGGCTGATAATCTCCTGCCATTGGGCGGCGACCGCCTCGGGCGTGTTGTCGGCCAGCGCCGCTCCGCGTGTCAGCGTCACATAGGCCGCCTGGACGACGCCGGCCCCGGCCCCGAGGATGGTGTTGGTCGGAGCGTCCTCGGAGACAAGGAACAATGCCGCCGGCGCGACGAGCTCGGGCCGGAAGCGCTCGAGCAGCTCCGGCGGGAAGATGTCCTCGGTCATCCGCGTCGCCGCGGTCGGCGCGATCGTGTTGACGCGGACATTGTATTTGGCGCCTTCCAGCGCGAGCGTCTTGGCGAAGCCGGCGAGGCCGAGCTTGGCGGCGCCGTAATTGGCCTGCCCGAAATTGCCGTAGAGGCCGGTCGAGCTCGACGTCATCAGAATGCGGCCATAGGCTTGGGCGCGCATCGTTTCCCACACCGCCCCGGTGCAGACGGCGGAGCCGATCAGGTGCACGTCGACGACCGCGCGGAAGTCGGCCATCTCCATCTTGGCGAAGCTCTTGTCGCGCAGGATGCCGGCATTGTTGATCAGGATATGGACGCCGCCCCATTCCGCCTTCGTCCGCGCCACCATCGCCGCAACCTGCGCTTCGTCGGTGACGCTGGCAGCGTTGGCGATAGCCGTGCCGCCGGAGGCCTCGATCTCCTCGACCACCTTGTCGGCGGCATCGGAGCTGCCGGAGCCGTCGCGCGCGCCCCCGAGATCGTTGACGACGACCCTGGCCCCGCGCCGTGCCAGCTCGAGCGCATAAGCGCGCCCCAGGCCGCCGCCGGCACCGGTGACGATGGCGACGCGCCCTTCGAAGCTGATGGTCATGCGAATACCCCCCGGATCAGATCATTATCCGTGGGGGCGGGTAGGACAATCTCTGGCGACGGGAAAGCGCCGCAATGGCCGCGAGCGGCGCCTTTCCCTGAAAGCCGTCCGGATCAGCGCGGGCCGCGGCCGCGCTCGTAGCTCTGCACGCAATTGTCGGTGACGGTGCGCGAGCAGGCGGGGTAATTCTCGGTCGCCGGCTGCGAAGGCGGCGTCGAGGAGGGGCTGGCGCCCGTTCCCCCGACCTGCGGGGGCTGGTTGAAGCCGGCCGGCGCCGCCGCCGGATCGGAGACAACCGGAATCCCGCGCGCGTCGCGCTCGGGCGCGCTGTTGCCGGGGGCGACGGTCTGACCGGAC
>DASVVV010000061.1:0-17991 GCA_036386375.1 Allosphingosinicella sp.
CGGTATAGTCGGTAGCGCCGTCGCGCTCTCTTCGAGACACGTTCGCGCCAGCACCCAGGCCGCCGGCCAGCGCCACCGTCGCGCCCGCCTCGACATAGAGCGAGCTTTCGGCGCCGCCGAGATCGTCGGGGCTCCAGGTGACGTTCAGGCGCGGCGCCACCGATCCGAAGCGCCGCGAGACGGACGCGAAGAATTCGAACGAATCGCGGTCGCCGGGACCCTCGTCGCCGACCGCCCATTTGTGCATCACCGAGCCGACAAGTTCGAAGCCGTCGACGCGCGCACGAACGCCGGCGGCCGCCGCCCCTTCGCCGTCGGCGCTCGTGGACGTGACGTTCTTGTAATAACCGCCGATGAAGACCGGGCCGAAGGCGACCTCCGGGCGCGCGATCAGCTGCGGCCCTTCGGTCTGGCGCAGGCCTTTCGAAACGCCTTGGCTGGCGGCGACGATCTCGAGGCCGGGATCCGGGGGCGGCAAGTCGAACATGGCGCCTGATCGCACGGTCGCGCCGCGCTGTCACCGCCGCCGCCGCGCTTCTCATCGCACCCGCCGGATGGTAAAAGCACCGCCATGTTCACCGACATGAGGCAGGGCACCGCCGAGGATTGGGCCCACATCGCCGCCGAGCATTACAAGCATCAGGCGAGCACCGCGCCGAGCCAGATCATGGAGAGCCTAAGGCGGCTCGAGGCGATCGAGGTCGGCTTCGCCGCCAATCAGCTCACCCATTCGCTGATGGCGGGCACGCTCGCGCGCCGCGCCGGCGCCTCGGACGAGGAGGTGGTCGCCGCGCTGTGCCACGACCTCGGCAAGATCTTTTCCATCCCCAATCACGGGCCGATCGCGGCGGAGATGCTGAAGCCCTACGTGTCCGATGACATCTACCACGCAATCTACTGGCACCAGGAATTTCAGGGCCGCTATTATTTCGAGCATTTGGGCAAGGATCCGGAAGGGCGCGAGCGCTTCCGCGGCGAGAGCTGGTACGCCTTCGCCGAGAAGCTGGTCGACGACTGGGACGCTCCCGCCTTCGATCCAGGCTTCGACGTCGACCCGCTGGAAAGCTTCGAGCCCGAGATCGCTCGCGTCTTCAGCCGGCCTAAGGCGATGGTGTGACCGCCCGCGCGGGGTGCTTCGGAGCAGGTTCGCCGTGGAGGACCTGAAGAACATCGCCATCGGCATGATCATCCTCGGCCTCCTGCTTCTGATTGCCGGTCTCATCGTTACCGTGCGAAGCAAGCGCCGCGATAAGGACGTTCCGCCGCGGCCGTGACGAGGCTCGTCGACCGCCGAATCAACAGATTCCCCTAGACTCCTGATTGCCGACGGAAGATGTTGGCCGCGGAGCGTTCCTCCGGCGGCTGCCGCGGCGCGCCCGATTGCGGACCGGATCACGAGGGGGTGACGATGATCGGTTTCCGAGCCGGCTTGCTGGCGCTGGGGCTATTGCCTTTCTTCTGCTTCGCGGGCGCGCAGCCGGCCGCGGCTTCGGCCACGACCGACCTGTTGTGCCATTCGCAGGAAACGGGCGCCGGGCGCTCCGCCGCTCCGGACCAGGCGCTGATCGCGGCCGCCGCGGCGGTCGAGCAGCGGCTTATCCAGGAACGTGGGCAGGGCAGCCGCCTCGACGCAGCGCTCGCCGCGCTCGAAGTGCCGGTCGCATCGGGCGCCCGCCCCAGCCCCGCCGCCCTGGCGCGCTACTGCACCGCCGCCGGCGAGGTAATGCGACTTTCGGTCGAAGGAAGCCAGCTGCAGGCGCAGAACTACCTGCTGACGGCGCTTCGCGAGTCGCAGAGCGGCGGCCTTCCGCAGATCACCTCGCAGGCGGCCTACCGCCTCGGCCTCGTCTCGCTCCAGGGCCCGCCGGTCGGCGGCGCGCGCAGCGGCGGCACCGCGATCCGCCGAAGTGGAAGCGCGGTCGCCCAGCAGGTGCGCTCCGCGCAGATCGCCGATGCCAGCGGCCAGGTCTGCTCGGCACTCGCCGATACCAGCCTCGACTCGGGCTCCAACGCCTTCCTGTCGGCGCTGGCGCTCGACTGCGCCGCCCGGCTCGCGCTCGATTCCGGCGACCCGGCCCTGTCGGCGCTGGCGAGCCTGCGCCTCGCCCGCTTCGGCCTCGCCTGGTCCGATTCGGCGAGCGACCCGGAGGAGCTTCGCCGCCTGGCGCTGAATTCCGCGATCAACGCGCTGCCGACCGCTGCGACCGTCTCCGACCCGCGCATGCGTGCTGAGCTGATCGGGCGGCTGCTCGGGACGGTGCTCGACCTTGGCGGGTCCGATCCGGCGATCGCGCCCGCGCTCGCCGCGCTTCGGCAGAGCGCCGGCACCGATCCCGCCGCCGCCGCCATGGCCGCTTCGCTCGAGGGCCGGTTGGCGCTGCGGAGCGGCGACCGCGACCGCGCCCGCGCGCTGATCGAAGCGGCCATTTTGAGCGAAAGCCAGCGGGCGCTGCCGATGCGCCTTCCCGATTACTACCTGCTGCTGGCCGAGGCGGACCCGGCACAGCGCGAGCGGCACGTTTATGCCGCCTATAATGCGCTCGACAACATGCGCCCGCTGCTGCCGCGAAACGATCCGCTGACCGAGGAATCGGTCTTTACGCTGCATATGCGACGCGTCTTCGAATCCGCCGTCGAGGTCCAGCTGGCGGGAGCCGACACAGGCGACGCAAGGCCGCGCATCCGCATGGCCCAGCAGATCGTCGAGGCCTATCGCCAGGCCGAGCTCCTCAACGCGGTCGGCAGCGAATGCCTGCCGCCGCGCAACCCTGTTCGGCCCGAGGATCTCGGCCCGCGCGAAGTCCTGCTCTACCCCTTGCTCCTCCAGGATCGGCTCGAGCTTCTGTACGTCGTCGGCAGCGCCAGCGGCGGCAGCGAGTTCCGCCGCCTGCCCCCGAACCGGAGCGTCGACCGCCGCGAAATCACCCGGCTGGTCGAGGACTTGGTCCTGTCGATGAGCGGCGGCCAGGACGAAGCCTGGCGCGAGCCGGCGCAGCGGCTCTACGCGCTGATGATCCAGCCGATCGAGCATGAGCTTCAGCCCGGAACGACGCTCGCGATCATCCCCGACGGCGCGCTGCGCGCCCTCCCCTTCGCTGCGTTGGTCGACGGCAACGGCCGCTTCCTCGTCCAGCGCACCGCGATCAGCGTGGCGCCCGCGCTCGCTTATTCGCAGCCGGGGCCGACGGACAATGACGGCCATATCAGCGTCGTGGCGGCCTCGCTCCAGCGCGAAGTCGATCTTCCGGCCGGCTATTTCGGCGCGCTCCAGGGCACCGAGGGCGAAGCCCGGATCGCCGCGGAGAACGGCGCGCCCGGAGTGCTGATCCAGGATTTCCGCCGCCAGGACCTCGTCTCCGCTTTGTCGCAGCAGCCGGTGGACGTCCTCCACCTCGCCACCCACGCCTCGTTCAACGGCCGCTCCGACCGCGCCTTCATCGTCGCCAACGGCGAGGCGATCCGCCTTTCCGAGCTTCGCGAGATGATCGAGCGCAACCGCACCCGCGGCGATTCGCTGGACCTGTTGGTGCTCAGCGCCTGCGAGACCGCGGTCGGGGACGACGAAGCCAGCATGGGGCTGGCCGGCGCGGCGGTGCAGGCCGGAGCGCTCGCGGCGATCGCTTCGCTCTGGCAGGTGAACGACCTCGGCACGGCAGAGCTGATGCGGCAATTCTACCGGCGCTACCGAACCGGCCTCGGGCGATCCCAGTCGCTACGCGACGCGCAGCTCGCGCTGATCGAGCAGGGCGGCGACAACGCTCGGCCGAACATCTGGGCCGCCTTCACGCTGGTGGGAGCCTGGCGGTGAAGCGGTTCCTCGTCGTTTCGCTGCTGGCCCTGGCGACGGCCGAGGCCGCTCAGGCGCAGACCCAGAACGGCCCCGCCGCCGCGATTGGCGACCGCGCGGTCGCCGCCGCGGCGATGACTACCCGGATCGATCCGGACGGCTCGCTCGGAACCAGCGTCAACCAGGCCGGCAACGTTCACACCATCGACGGCGGAACCCTTGCCGGGACCAACCTCTTTCACAGTTTCGCGAATTTCGACCTCGGAACGGGGGACGTCGCCCGCTGGGTGCACAGCGCCGGCGACCCGGCGGCCATCTCCAACGTCGTCAACAGGGTCACCGGCGGCGACCCTTCGCACATATTCGGCGAGATCGACTCGACGGCCATTCCCAACGCGGATTTCTATTTCATCAACCCGTCGGGCATCGTCTTCGGCGAGGGCGCCCAGGTGAACGTGCCGGCCGCCGCCCATTTCTCGACCGCAAGCGAGCTTCGCTTCGCCTCCGGGCCGGCCTTCCAGACGGCTACTCCCGACGGGTCGACGCTATCGGTCGCCGCGCCGGCCGCCTTCGGCTTCATCGGCGGCGAGGGGACGCTGCTGATCCAGGGGGTGGACGGTGGCTTCCTTCCCGGTCGCGGAGCGCTGACGGCGTCGGCCGCGGACGTCGGCATTTACGAATCGTCCCTGGTCGCCGGTTCGTTCGCTGCGGCCGCGGTCGGCGATGGGCCCGCCGAGGTTGCAACCGACGGCGGCACCGCCGATTCCGTCTCAGGACTGGTGGACATCTTCCAGACGAGGCTAGCCACGTCGTCCGGTACGGGGCCGACCGGCGCAATCTCGCTGATCGCCGGAACGGTCGTGGTGGAGGCTTCCGACCTGATCGCCTCGGCCGGCGCTGACGTCGATGGCGCATCCATCCTAGTCGACGCGGGCGGGGTCAGGCTGCTGAACGCGGGAATCCGCACCTTCAGCGACGGCGATACCGCAGCCGGCGACATCGCCATCCTGGCGACCGAATTCACCGCGGGCTCCAGCCTGGTCGCGTCGGATGCTTTCGGCGATGGCGATTCCGGCAGCATCGTCATCGACGCGCTCGACGGCATCGCGGCCAGCGACACGGACATACTGACATCGGCCTCAGCCGGCACCGCGGAAGCGATCACTCTCAACGCCCCCGACATCCTGCTCGAGGACAGCGTCGTCTCGGCTGACGCGTTCGAAACCGCCTCCGCCGGCGCCGTCCGAGTGCTGGGCAATGCCATTACCCTCGACAACAGCCTGGTCGGATCGAGCTCGGACGACGGCGCGGCCGGGCCGGTCACCGTCGCCGCGGCCGGCACGCTTCAGGCGTTCGATTCGGCAATCGCGGCCCAGGCGTTCAGGGCGGGGTCGTCGGGCGATATCGCCATCAGCGGCGCTGAAATCCGACTCGTCGGCACTTTCGTCGGCGCAGAGCGCAGCCCCGACGGCACGCCGGCCTCCGGGAGCACCGGCAGCGTGTTCATCGAAGGCGGCTCTGTTTCGATCGAGCAGTCCTTCCTCACGACGGGGTCCGTCGGTTCGGCCGATGCCGGCGACATTTTCCTTACCGGTAGCGACGTCACGCTTCGCGAATCGTTGCTGACATCGCAATCCTCCAGCTCCGCCGACGACGTCGTTCCTGGCGCGGCCGGCGACATCGTCGTCCGGTCGACGGGTGGAGTGGGGATCGTCGATTCCCTCCTCACGAGCAGCTCGGAAGGCGGCGATGCGGGCGTCATCGACCTATCGGGCGAAGACATCCTGATTCAGGGCGCGGTGCTGGAAACGAATGTCGGCAGTGCCGGCCTGAGCGGGGGCGTCATCGCTCAAGCGGAGGGATCGCTGACCGTCGGAGGAACGCGGATCGATTCGACCCGCGGCGTCGTCTCGCTGGCCGCGGTTGGGGACGTCATCCTGACGGATACGACAATAGGCGTCGCCAACACCAGCTTTGGCGACGAGTTCGGTGGCGCGGTTCTGGTCGGCGGGCGCAATGTCACGCTCGATGCAGTGACGCTCGACGCAGACAATTTCTCGGACGGCTCGGCTCAATCCGGCGGGCTCATGCTGATCGGGGCGGAGCAAGGCTTGGCGATCCTCGACAGCGAAATCCAGCTCGATACGCGCGGAGCGGGCGATGCCGGTTTCCTCTCGCTCGTCGGCGACACCATCCTGCTCGCCCAAACCACGATCGGCTCGAGCACCTTCGCCGCCGGCAACGGCGGCTCCATCCAGATGACGGGCGGCGAGATCAGCCTGGTAGACACGTCGCTCGCTTCGGACAGTTCCGGCGCCGGCGATGCGGGCGGGATCGACATTCTCGCCTCGCGGCGGCTGTCCATCGACGCGGATTCCTCTTTATCGTCGAGCGCGTTCGAAAGCGGCAGTCCCGGCAGCATCGTGCTGGCCTCCGACGGCGCCGTCGAGATCGTCGGCGCGACCATCTCGGCCAGCAACGGCGCTGCGGGCCGCGGCGTCGGTGGCGGCATCCTGATCAGCGGCAGCGACGTCGCGGTCGAGGGTGCCAGGATCGAAGCGACCACCGCCGGAGAAGGCAATGCCGGCAGCATCGCGGTCAAGGCCGACGCCCTGGCGGTGCGCGACACCTTCCTCTCGACCGCGGCAACCTGTTTCGAAGCGGGGTGCCGGACGGGCGACGCCGGATCGATCACCTTGGCCGGAGCGGAAGTCGAGGTGACGCTGGGCCGCATTTCGACGGTGACCAACAACAGCGGTAATGGCGGGGATATTTCGCTGGAGGCCTCGGAATCGCTTGTGCTGACCGGTGCCGAGCTCATCTCCGACACCGACGGTTCCGGCTCCGGCGGCAGCATCCGGCTGACGGCTCCGACGGTCCTTCTTCAAGAAGGTGAGCTTCCTCCGCCCGACGATCAGTTCCCCGATCCGGGGTTCGCCAACACGCTCCTGTCGGCCGAGACGCGGGCCGAAGGGGATGCCGGCGATATCGTCATCGATGCTCAGACGCTGACTCTGCGCGACACCAGCCTTTCATCGACGTCGACGGTCTGCTTCGTGGCAGCCTGCGGCGACGCCGGTGCGATCGCGATCAGCGGGGCCGACGTCACGCTGGTCAACGCCACGCTTTCCACGGACACGCTCGACGGCGCCGGCGGCGATGTCGCGATCACGGCGAGCTCGCTGCGCATCCTCGACTCGGCATTGTCGGCGGACACGCTCGGGAGCGCGGCCGCAGGCTCGGTATTGCTCGACGTCGAGGGCGATCTCACGATCGAGGAAAGCTCAATCTTCTCCGATACGATGGGCCCCGGTGCCGCCGGGCTTGTGCGGATCAACGGCGGTGACGTCGTCGTGAGCGGGGCTTTCATCACTTCGGACGCTTTTCTCTATAGGGGGGACCTGTCGGGCGTTGCCGGCGATGTTGAGATTGTCGCCTCCAACCGACTGACCGTGGTGGGAACCACTATCTCCTCCAGCACGGTCGGCTCCGGCCGAGCGGGGTCGATCCTTCTGGAATCGGCCGGGGCCAGTCTCATCGACTTTACCTCGATCCTTTCCGAAACGACCCGGGGCGGCGACGCCGGCTCGGTGACTCTGCGTGCCGCCACCGATCTGGAGATCAGGAATGGAAGCGGCATCTCTTCCTCTTCGACTTCGGAGGCCGCCGGTTCGGCCGGCGATATCCTGGTCGATGCTTCGAACATCGTGCTGACGGGCGCGTCGCGAATCAGATCGGAAACGACCTACGGCGCAACGGGGGCCGCCGGTTCCGTCACCGTGATCGGCGACAACCTGCTGATCGAGAATCCCGCCGAACCTTCCAACTTCAGCTCGATCTCTTCGTCCAGCTTCACGACGGGCGATGCCGGCACCGTTAAGATCGACGTGGGGAACCTCGTCGTGGGCGCAGGCGGACGGATCGACTCGGCTGCCGTGGGGTCCGGCGATGCCGGATCGGTGAATATCATTGCCGGCACCCTCACCGTCGACGTCGGCCTCATTTCCTCTTCTACCTTCGCGGCCGGCGACGCGGGCGACGTCATTGTCGAGGCAGGCAGCGTCGTCGTCAGCAATGGCGGCAGCATCGGCTCACAGGCGGGGGTCGACTCCTTCGGCAATCCGGCGACAGGCAATGCCGGGTCGGTGCGAATCACCGCCGATTCCCTCCTCGTCGATACCGGCGGCTTCGTCGATTCCTCGACCTTTGGTCCCGGCGATGCCGGCACCGTCCTGATCGACGGCGGTACCGTCATCGTCCGCAACAGCGGCAGCGTCAACTCGGCAAGCCGGGACGCCGGCGATGCCGGACTCGTCAGCATCGTCGCCGACGATCTGCTCGTCGAGCTCGGCACCATTTCCTCGGCAACCTACGTCAGCGGAGCGGGCGGCGGAATCCTGATCGACGTCGGCAACCTGACCGCTACCAACAATTCCCTCATCATCAGCGATACAGCGGGTAGCGGGGCCGCGGGCGACATCCTCATTCGGGCTGACACCCTGACCTTGAGCGGCCAATCGATCATTGCCTCGGACACCTTCGGTTCGGGGCAAGGCGGCGGCGTCGCCATCGAGGCCGGCGACATGACCTTGGCGGATCGATCCTTCGTGTCCGCTTTGTCGAACATCTGCTTCGACGGCAGTTGCACCGCCACCGGCTCGGCCGGCGTGGTGAGCGTGGTCGCGACCAATCTCTCCATGTCCGGCGGCAGCGGCATCGAATCCGACACGGTGACATCGGGTAATGCAGGCGACGTGTTCGTATCCGCGCAGCGCATTACCATGGATGGTGCGCAGATATCTTCCGAGGCTTCGGCCTGCACGGACGGGAGCTGCAGATCCAGCGGCAATGGCGGATCGGTTACCGTCGAGGCGGCAGAGATCGAAATGAATAACGGCGCTTCGATTTCATCCTCCACCTTCGGGCCCGGCAATGCCGGGTCGGTGTTCCTGACCGGCGGCGATGTGGTGATGCATTCGGCATCCCGCCTGGAATCGCGGGCCGATGAAGGGTCGACCGGGTCGGCGGGCCTCGTCGTCGTCGATGTCGCCTCCCTGCGAATGGATGGCGATGCGGCCGTGTCCTCATCGACACTCGGTCCCGGGGATGCCGGCTTCGTCACCATCGCGGCCGAGGTCGTCGACATGAACGACGCTCGCATTTCGAGTGAGGCGCTTGCCGACTCCACCGGCAATGCCGGCACGGTCGTCATCGAGGCGGATTCATTGGCGGCGCAGTCCGGCAGCGCCATCACGTCCAGCACCTCGGGAGCCGGCGATGCCGGCGGAGTCGAGATCGCGGCGCGGACCATCCAGCTCGACAACAGCGCTGCGACCTCCAGCGCCGAAGCCGGGTCGACCGGCGCTTCCGGCGACGTTATCGTGGAAGCGAGCGATTCACTCACCCTCGCCGGCGGCGGCGTTATTGCGACCGAATCCCGAAATTCCAACTCCGCAGGCGTGGTTTCGGTGAGCTCTCCTGCAATCCTCATTGACGGGCGCAACAGCGGCGGCGAGCTCGAGTCGCGGATCAGCAGCGCCAATCTCTATCCCGGTAGCTGCGCGGCTGGTGAATGCGGCGCAGGGCAGGTGACGATCCAGACCTTTGGCGAGGGCGCGACGCTGCGGCTGCTCGAGGGCGGGCGCATCACGACCAATTCCACCGGCGGGCCCGCGGGGAACATCGACCTCAGGATGGGAACGACTTCGCTGCTGATCCTCGAGGGCCGCGACGAGCCGGCTGTGATCGAAACCTCGTCCGGCCCCGGCACGGGCGGCGTCATCTCGATCAGCGCGCCGCTCGCCATCATCTCCGACGGCGGTCGTATCCGCGCCCTTGGAGAACTGGGCGGCGCGAACGTGCGGATCGACACGCGTTACTTCATCACTTCGGCCGACCGGCTGAACCTGGTCGAAGTCGCCGGCGAGCTGGTGTTCAGCAACGCTATCTACGACGTCAGCGCCGGTACCGTGAACCCGGACCTCTCCGTGCTCGATGCGTCCGGAGTGCTTCGCGGCCAGTGCCCGGCGGTACGGTCGAGCGGGCAGCTGAGCCAGTTCACGGTCCGCGAGGTCGGCCCCTACGTCCCCGCCGCGCCGCCGCCAGTGCCGGCGCCGGAGGGAGGACCGCCCGCAGGCGGCGCCCCGATCAGCGGAGACTGCCTGTGAAGGCGCGCCGCCGCGGCGGCCGAACGCCTCTCCGTCTCGCCTTCACCGCCCTGATCGCCGGAACGTCGCAGCTGCTTGCCGCGCAGCCGGCCGGCGCGCCGCAGCAGCCTGGGGACCGCACCGGCCCTGAGGCCGCGCCGCCGCCGCTGCCGCCTTTCCCCGCGCCGGAGGAATTGCGGCCGAACCTCGTCCCGCAAGCCCCCGGCACATCCGCCGTGCCCGATGCACCGGTCGCGTCGACCTTCATCCGCCAGGTGCGAGTTGCCGCGGACGGCGACGGCACCGACGCCGTGCCGCCCCGGCGCTGGCGGCCGCCGGTCGACGGGCCCGGAGGCCTGACGCTGACCCACCGGCCGGGACAGCCGCTCGATCCCGATTGGGTGCGCGCGCAGTTCTCCGCCAATCTGGGCTCCGGCGGAAGCGTCGCCACGGCCGTCGCGCTGGTACAGTTGATCAACCGCGGCTTCCTCACCGCCGGCTTCGTCAATTCGGGCATCGTCGTGCCCGAGCAGCGCGACCTCGCTTCCGGGACGCTCGATCTGCGCGTCATCTACGGCCGGCTCGCGGCGGCGGCCGAAGCGGCGCCGGTGACCGTGCAATGGGCCGAAAGCGGCCCGGGCGGTCTCAGCGAAGCCTATGTCCGAAGCCGCTTCCCCTCGATCCGCGCGCAGCCGCTGAGCGCGCTCGACATCGAGCGCGACTTCCGCCTGCTCGCCGAGGATCCTGGCATCCGCACCGTCAATGCCGAGCTCCGCCCCGGCGCCCGGCCCGGCGAGGCCAGTCTCTACCTCACTATCCATCCCGAGGAGCGGTTCGACCTCTATCTCGGCCTCGCCAACGACCGCTCGCCCTCGGTCGGCGGGGAGCGAGTCTATGCCGGCGGCTATGTCCGCAACCTCCTCGCCCCCGGCGACCTGCTCACCGCCGAGGCCGGCCTGACCGAGGGCGTCGAGGACGCGTCGCTCGCTTATTCGGTGCCGCTGCTGCCGCGAACCTACGTTTCGGTGCGGGGAAGCTATAACGACGCCGCGGTCGTCGACCGGCCGCTCATCCCGCTCGACATCCGGGCCGAGGACCGCTCGCTCCAGGCCGGCCTCTCGCACCGCTTCCTCCAGGAGCCGCTCAGCCCCGCCGCAACGCCCGGCCGATGGTCCGCCTCGCGCAGCTTCACGCTCGGCGCTTATGTCGCCTGGCGCGAGCAGCGCAGCTTCCTGCTCGGCGAGCCTTTCTCCTTCGCGCCCGGAAGCGTCGAAGGCCGCACCGAATATACCGCGCTGAGGCTCACCGCCGACTATCTCGCCCGCGGCGTCGCCCAAGTGTTCGCCGTCTCGGTCACCGGCACGCAAGGCCTTGGCGGAACCCAGTCCAACGTCCCCGGCATCCCCAACCCGCAAGACGATTTCCGCGCCCTGCTCGCCCAGTTCAACTATGCCCGCCGGCTCAACTCCAGCGGCCTCGAAGTGCGGGCGCGGATTACAGGGCAGCTCGCCGACGGCGTCCTCTATTCGGGCGAGCGGCTGTCGATCGGCGGCGAGACCAGCGTTCGCGGCTATCGCGAGAATCTCTATCTGGTCGATACCGGCGCGATCGGCTCGATCGAGCTCGCCCACCCGCTGATCTTCGGTGAGCCGAGCGGCGACGGCGACCTCCACTGGGGCCGGTTCATGGCCTCGGTCTTCGCCGACGCGGCGACGTTCGAGAATGTCGATTCGCCCGATCCGGACCAGGATTTCATCGCCTCGGCCGGCATTGCGCTCAGCTGGAACCCGTCCGAGGCGATCAGCGCCTCGGTTGCGTTCGGCGTCCCGCTGGTCGACGTCCCCCTCTCCGGCGGCCGCGACCTTCAGGACCGCGGCTTCCACTTCCGAATCGTCGTCCATCCATTACGGCTGTTCCGCCGCCGTTAAGCTTTTCGCGGCAAGGGGCGGGAACAGGGAGGCTTACTGATGCGCCCGCACGGCTTTTTGTGTTACTTAGCCGTGCCGTGCCATCGGCTTGGAGGGAGGATTCGAATGCGATCCTTGAGAATTCTGGCCGTCGCGGCGGCGGCTCTGGCCGCGACCGCGGCGAGCGCCAATGTGACGGTGGTTCGCGCAATCGGCGCTTCGGCCCGCGCTTACCCCCCCGGAACCTCGCTTCCCGATACGGCGACTCTGCGCCTTGCGGCGGGCGATTCGGTAATGGTGCTCGGCGCCCGCGGCACCCGCACGTTCCGCGGCCCCGGCACCTTCCGGCTCGACGCTCCGACTCGACCGCAATCGATCGCGCAGGCGATCGGCAGGCCGCGTGCCACTCCGCGGATCGGCGCCGTCCGCGGGAACCCGCCGGGCGGCTCGGACATCTGGAACATCGACATCAGCCGCGGCGGCAATGCCTGCTATGTCGGCACCGCGCCGGTGCTGTGGCGCAGCGAAGGCCGCGAGGCATCGCGCCTGACCGTCAGAGCCGCCGACGGCCCCGCCGCCGATGTCACTTTCGACGTCGGCAGCCGGATCGGCGACTGGCCGTCCAACGTGCCGCTGCGCAACGACACCGAATATTGGCTCGGGAGCGGCGGAGGCGGCGGGGTCTCTATCCGCCTCATCCAGATCCAGCCGGTGCCGTCCAACGATCAGGAAGCGGCGGCCCTCTTGATCCGCAACGGCTGCGAGGTCCAGCTCGACCGCCTGTTAGCCTCCACTCCGGAGGGCTGACCCGGAACCGGGACGTTTCGCGCGCGTTCCGAGCGCGTGAGCAGGGGCAATCGCGACAGGTCAGCCGGCTCTTCGGTCCGCGGCTCCCTTGCGTCGCTTGCGCCGTTCTTCTTCGCGCTGGGACTCGCCGCCTGCGGCGGCGAGTCGCCGCCCCCGCGCGGCGGCGGAGCGCTCCGGCTCTACGTCACCAATGAGATTTCCGGCGACCTTTCGGTAATCGACCCCGCCGCTGGCCGCGAGATCGCCCGAATCCCGCTCGGCAAGCGCCCCCGTGGCCTCGCGCCGAGCTCGGACGGCAGGCTGCTCTACATCGCGCTCAGCGGCTCGCCGGTTGCCGGCCCCGGAGTCGATGAATCGACGCTGCCGCTCGCCGACAAGGCCGCCGACGGCATCGCCGTGTTCGACATCGCATCTGGCCGGGTTCTGCGTGTGCTGCGCGGAATTTCCGATCCGGAGCAGGTCGCCGTCAGCCCCGACGGCCGCCGGCTCTACGTCGCCAGCGAAGATACCGGACGCCTGATCGTCATGGACGCTCGCCAAGGCGGGGTACTCGCCAGCCTGGAAGTCGGCGGCGAGCCCGAAGGGGTCGCGGTCTCCCCGGACGGGCAGATCGTTTATGCCACCTCGGAAGAGGGCCACAGCGTCGCGGTGATCGAAACCGCCGCGCCGCGGGTCCGCTCCCGCGTGCGCGTCGGCCTCAGGCCCCGTAATGCCGTTTTCACTTCAAACGGCCGGCGCGCGTTCGTTTCCGGCGAGAATGACGGCTCGGTCGCGGCGGTCGACGTTGCCTCCGACCGGGTCGTAGGAACGACAAGGATCGAGGGAGAGAATATCAGGCCGATGGGTGTAGCGCTGACGCCGGCCGACGCGCAGCTTTTCGTCACCACCGGCCGCGGGCGGCAGCTGGTCCGGCTCGACCCAGTTACTCTGCGCGTCACCGGGCGGCTTGAGGTCGGCGAGCGCCCGTGGGGTCTGGCGCTGAGTCCCGACGGCCGTTTCGCCTTTACCGCGAACGGCCCGTCCAACGATGTCGCGATAGTGGATGCGCCGACGATGCGGCTGCTGGCGCGGATCCCCGTCGGTGAGCGCCCTTGGGGCGTAGCTGCGGTTCGGGTCCCCTGATCCATGTTATTGATCCTTTGTCGTACAGGCTTCTTGAGCTTTGATCCTGAAGAAGCTGGCGTGGCAACAGGGGACGGCAGCTGGCGATGGTGAAGCGGCTCGGCATTTTCGGCCTCCTCGCGCTGTTGCTGGCAGCGGCCGTCGCCGCACTCGCGCTCTTCACTCGGTCGCCCCCGGCGGAGCCGGTGACGAAGCAGGGTCCCATCCTGGAGACGCTGGCGCCCCTGCCCAAGACCGGGCAGCGCGCCGTTACCGCCGCTGCGGCTGCCCGGCCCGAGGACGGCCAATGGGTGATGCCGGCGCGCGATTATGCCTCGAGCCGGTTCAGCGAGCTCAATCAGATCAACGCCGCCAACGTAGCTCGCCTGCGCCCGGTCTTCACCTTCGACACCGGCATTCCGCGCGGCCATGAAGCGGCGCCGCTGATCGTCGGGACGACGATGTACGTCGTCACGCCCTTCCCCAATTTCGTCTACGCGCTCGACCTCACACGCCCCCGGCAGCCGGTCAGATGGGTTTTTCGTCCGCGGCCCGTTTCCTCGGCGCAGGGAGTCGCCTGCTGCGACGTCGTCAATCGCGGCGCCGCCTTCGCCGATGGGCGGATCTTTTTCAACACGCTCGACGGGCAGACGATCGCGCTCAACGCCGAGACCGGGACGGAGATCTGGCGCACGCGCCTCGCCAACATCAATATCGGCGAGACGATCACCATGGCGCCGCTCGTGGCCGAGAACCGCGTCCTCGTCGGAAGCTCGGGCGGCGAGTTCGGCGTGCGCGGCTGGCTGGCGGCGCTCGACGCCGGCAGCGGCGCTCTGGTGTGGAAGGCGTACAGCACCGGGCCGGACGCCGACGTCCTCATTGGGCCTGATTTCCGCCCCTTCTACGCCACCGACCGCGGCCGCGACCTCGGCGTCCACAGCTGGCCGCCAATGGCCTGGCAGATGGGCGGTGGCAATCCCTGGGGCTGGATCAGCTACGATCCGCAATTGCGAATGATCTATTACGGCACGGGCAATCCCGGCCCATGGAATCCGGAGCAGCGCCCCGGCGACAATAAATGGACCGCCGGCCTGTTCGCCCGCGACATCGCCACCGGCCGGGCACGCTGGTTCTATCAGTCGAGTCCGCACGATCTGTTCGACCATGACGATATCAACGAAAGCATCCTGCTCGACATGCCGGTGAACGGCCGCCCGCGGCAGGTGCTCGTGCGGCCCGGCCGGACCGGCTTCATGTACGTCATTGACCGCGTCACCGGCCAGGTGCTCTCCGCCGATCCCTATGCGTTCATCAACAGCGCGCGCGGCGTCGATCTCACCACCGGCCGGCTGATCCCGGTGCCGGAAAAGGCGCCGCGAATGGGCCGCGTCGTGCGCAACATCTGCCCGGCCGCGCCCGGCGGCAAGGACTGGAACCCTTCGGCATTTTCGCCGCGCACCGGTCTCCTCTACGTTCCGCACATCAACCTGTGCATGGATTATGGCGCCCTGTCCGCCAACTACATAGCGGGCACGCCCTATCTCGGCGCCGAGACCCGCATGTACGCCGGCCCGGGCGGCAATCGCGGCGTCTTCACCGCCTGGGATCCGGTGGCGCGGCGGGCGGTGTGGCGGATCCGCGAGGACCTGCCGCTGTGGAGCGGCGCTTTGGCAACGGCCGGCGACGTCGTCTTCTACGGCACGATGGACGGCCTGTTCAAAGCGGTTGACGCCCGCACCGGCCGCCTCCTGTGGCAACACCAGCTGAGCTCGGGAATCATCGGCCAGCCGGTCACCTATCGCGGCCCCGACGGCCGCCAATATGTCGCTATCCTGGCCGGCGTCGGCGGCTGGTCCGGCGCGGTCGTCGCCGGCGCGCTCGACCGCGGGGACCCCACCTCCGCGCTCGGCTTCGTCAACGCCATGCCGGATCTGCCGGCGCGCACCGATGCGGGAGGGAGGCTCTATGTCTTCGCCCTTCCGCGCTAGCATCGCGGCCTTGATGGTCCTGTTGCTGGTCGGCTGCGACCGCGAGACGCGGGACTATCGCGGCAAGCCGCTGCCGGAGACCGCGTCCTTTGCCAATGACCCGCGCGGCGCCGCCTACGAAGGAAGCGCCTTCCAGATCGCGCAGGGGCAACGGCTGTTCGCGTGGATGAACTGCTCGGGGTGTCACGCCCATGGCGGCGGCGGCATGGGGCCTCCGCTGATGGACGACGAGTGGCGCTACGGGGGCTCGATGGAGCAGATCGTCACCACCATCCTGTTCGGCCGCCGCGGCGGCATGCCCGCCTTCCAGGGGCGGATCACCGAGCAGCAGGCCTGGCAGCTCGCGGCCTTCGTGCGCGCCATGTCGGCCCAGCCGCGCCAGGACGCGCTTCCGGCGCGCGCCGACGAGCTGCGCAATACCGAGCCGATGACGCTCGACGAGCGCGAGCCGATCCGCCGGGTCGCCCCCAAGGCCGACGACAAGAGCGAGGAATGATGCTCCGCCGGGCTTCTCTTCTCCTCGCCGCGATGCTGCTGCTCGGCGGCTGCGACACAGTGCAGTCGACGACCGGCAGTGACGGCGTGCAGAGCGGGCTATTCTCCGGCCTTTTCTGGGTTTTCCTCGCCGTGACCACGATCGTCTATCTGGTCGTCCTCGCCTTTCTGCTCGCCGCCATCTTCCGGCGGCGGGGCAGCCGGCAGGACGGCCTTCCCGACGAGGAGGGCGAGAGCCGCGACGGCCCGCTGCGGACGGTGTTAACCGGTTGGGTCGCCGTCATCGCTCTGATCCTCGCCGGGCTCACCCTCGCGAGCTGGTTCGCCGACCGCCGCCTCGGCGTCGCCGCCGCCGCGCCGGCGCTCGACGTCGAGATCGTCGCCAACCAATGGTGGTGGGACGTGCGCTACATGAGCGAGGATCCGAGCCAGGTCATCCGCACGGCCAACGAGCTGCATCTGCCCGTTGGCGTGCCGGTCCGGATTACGCTTAAATCCAACGACGTGATCCACAGCTTCTGGGTACCGAATCTCGCCGGTAAGCAGGACCTGATTCCCGGCCGCATCAACGACATCGTCATCCGCCCGCTCCGCGAGGGCGTCTACCGGGGCCAGTGCGCCGAATTTTGCGGGCTCCAGCATGCCCACATGGCGCTTGACGTGACGGTCGAGTCCCCCGCTGAGTTCGCCCGCTGGCAGCAACGCCAGGGCGATCTTCCACCACAGCCGGCAACGCGGCTGGCGCAGGCGGGGTACAATTATGTGACGAGCCGCGAATGTGCTTCCTGCCACAATATCGCCGGAACGCCGGCGTCCGGCCAGGTGGCGCCCGACCTCAGCCATTTCGCGAGCCGCCGCTCGATAGCCGCGGGCACCTTCCCGATGAGCCGCGGCCACCTCTACGCCTGGATCGCCGATCCGCAGTCGGCCAAGCCTGGCAACAACATGCCCTATGTCGGACTCGAGCCCGATGAGCTCCACGCCATCGTCGCCTATCTGGAGACGCTGCGATGAAGGCGAAAAGGTCTCCGCGCGCCCATGACCGGGACGGCGAGATGCTCAGCGGCGAAGCGCTCCACGCGCGGCTCGAACGAACCTGGAGCCGGCCGCCGGGCCTGTGGGGCTGGATCAGCAGCACCGATCACAAGGAGGTCGGCCACCGCTACATCGTCACCGCCTTCATCTTCCTGCTCCTCGGCGGCCTGATGGCGCTGGCGATCCGGGTTCAGCTGGCGCGGCCCGAGAGCGGTCTGATCGACCCCGACCGCTACAACCAGATCTTCACCATGCACGGCACGACGATGATGTTCCTGTTTGCCGTGCCGGTGATGGAGGCCATGGCGATCTTCTTGCTCCCGCTGATGCTCGGGACGCGCAACATCGCGCTGCCGCGGCTCAACGCCTTCAGCTATTGGGTCTATCTCGCCGGCGGGATCCTCGCCCTGCTCATCCGGGCCCAGCTCGCCCGGCCGGAGAGCGGCCTGATCGGACCGGACCGCTACAACCAGATCTTCACCATGCACGGCACGACGATGATGTTCCTCTTCGCCGTGCCGGTGATGGAGGCGATGGCCATCTACCTGCTCCCGCTGATGCTGGGGACTCGCAACATCGCCTTCCCGCGGCTCAACGCCTTCTCCTACTACATGTACCTCGCCGGCGGCGTTCTGCTCTGGGTGGCGTTCGTCCTCAACGTCGGCCCGGACGCGGGCTGGTTCTCCTACGTGCCCCTCTCGGGCCCCGAATTCTCGCCCGGCAAG
>DASVVV010000062.1:0-2661 GCA_036386375.1 Allosphingosinicella sp.
GGATGGTGCTGGCCTTCCTGACGTTCGCCACCATCCTCGCCTGGATGGCCTATAAGAACGTCTGGGCGACGGCGAAGCGCGCGGTGCGGATCACCGGTCCGCTCGAGCCCGAGAACATCGCCAAGAGCAACGCGGCCAAGGACCAGGAAGGCGTCGCCGGATAGCGAATGACGACCTCAAGGCGCTGATCCGGACTGTCCCGGATTTCCCGCGCCCGGGCATATTGTTCCGCGACATCACCACCTTGCTGCTCGACGCGCGCGGCTTCGCGGCCGCGATCGAGCGGCTCGCCGCCCCGATCGGGGATAAGCCGGACCTCGTCGCCGGCATCGAGGCGCGCGGCTTCGTCGTCGCCGCCGCGCTCGCCCAGCGCCTCGGCGCCGGCCTCCTCCTGATCCGCAAGGCGGGCAAGCTTCCCGGCGCCACCATCGCCGAGGAATATGCGCTCGAATACGGCACCGACCGCCTCGCCATGCACGTCGACGCCTGCGCGCCGGGCGCGCGCGTCTGGCTGGCCGACGACCTCATCGCCACTGGCGGCACCGCGCTCGCCGCCGCCCGCCTGATCCGCCGCGCCGGCGCCGCGATCGCCGGCGCTGCCTTCCTGGTCGACCTGCCCGAGTTGGGCGGCGCGGAGCGGCTGCGGGGGGAGGGGATCGGCGTCCACGCGCTGGTGGAATTCGAGGGCCACTGAATCTTGCCGCCGGGACTGCCGTTCACCTGGACACGGTGTCCGATTTGAACGGATCCGTGTTCGCGAAGGCCTCCAGGGCACGCACCTGGTCCCACCATCTTTGCAATGCGTGGTGACGAGAAAGCGCCGCCTTGCCCTCTTCCGCTCGTACGAAATAATCGATCATCGGCGCGAGGTGACAGTCTGCAAGGGTGATGTCGCGCCCGGTCAGGACCTCGCCCTCGGCCGCGACGCCGTCCAGAAACGACAGGACTTTCCCCGATGCTTCAAGCCCTGCGTCAACCTCCTCGCGGCTCGACGGTTCTCCGAAGGAGGCCCGGAAAAAGCCATGGGAGGAGACCTGCCGTACCATCGGCCAATAGCCGTAGGCGTCGACGACCGCGATGACCTGGTCCATTCTGGCCAGCGCGGCCGCACCTTCGGGTTGCAAGGGCGGCCCTTCGAATGCGCGATCGACATAGCGCGTGATCGCGCCCGTCTCGAAAAGCGTGAACGCGCCATGGGTCAGGGCCGGGACCCGGCCGAACGGATGGAGCATCAAATACCCCTCGGAGAGCTCGGCGAACGGATCGACCTCGATCGTCCGGTGCTCGACGCCCTTCAACAGCAGGACCAGCCGCGCGATCCGGTTGTAGACGCTGTACCGGTAGCCATGGAGATGCACCGCGTCCGTCATCTAGGCGCTTCGAAAAGACCGCTTCATTCGTCCAGAGCCATCCGGTTGGCGTAGAAGTCGGCCTGGTTGTCGGCCGCGAGCGGGTCGAGATTGGCCAGGGCGACGACCACGGCGTCGAGCTCCGGAAAGACGCGGAACGCCGCGTTCATACCCGGCGCCCCGCCGCCATGGCCCCAGTTGCGCGTCGGCCCCTGTCCGCCGAGAAAGAAGCCGAGGCCGTACCAGCCGTCCGGGCGTTGCGGCGAAGTCGCCTGGTCGAGCATCGCTCTCGACAGCAGCCGGCCGGACCGCAGCGCCTCGCCGAAGCGGATCAGGTCCCCGGCCGTCGTATAGCCGCCCCCCGCCGCCGATCCGCGCCACGGCAAGGTATCGGCATTGTCTGCGAGCCGGCCCTGCCGCCGCATATAGCCTCGCGAGCGGTTGGGCACGCTCTCGCTTTCGGGAAGCGAGCCGGTGGCGGTCATTGCCGCCGGCCTGAAGATATTGTCCTCGACATAGCGGTAATAATCCTGACCGCTCACCACCTCGATGATCCGCCCGAGCAGCACGAAGCCGTAATTGGCATAAGCGTTGCGGCCCTGCTCGCTGGTGTCCGGCGCGCGGTTGCCGAACAGCCGCACATAGTCGGCAAGCGTCCTCACCTGCAGCCGCTGGGCTTCATATTCGGGCGTGAAGATGTCGCCCGCGCCGCCCGTGTGGGTCAGCAGCTGTCGGATCGTCACGGTTCGCGCGAAGTCGCGATTGGGATAGTCGGTGAGGTAGGTCCCGACCGGCGCATCGAGCGCGATGCGCCCCCGCTCGACGAGCTGGAGGATGCCGATCGCCGTGAACATCTTATTCGCCGAGCCGATGCGGAAGCGCGTGTCCATCGTCACCGGCACCCGCGCCGCCCGGTCGGCGAAGCCGGAGGCGCTCTGGTAGATCACCCGCCCGTGGCGCGACACCATGATGGTTCCGGCGAAGCGGTCGGCGGCGACGTCCTGCGTGAGCTTTTGCTCCATCGCCCGGTGAAGCTCAGCGCGCGGCAGCCGCGGGATCGCGAATTCCGGCGGCCGGTCGGCCGGGCTGAGGGCCGCCTCGAGTACCTTCATCGGGTCGTTCGGGTCGATCCGGGCCCGCGACTGCCAGAACGCATCGCCTATTTCCGCGGCCAGCAGCAGCGTAATCTCGTTGGGGCCGTTCGTCTCGATGCGCACGGGCGTGAAGCGGCCGGTCATCGCATGCGTGTCGATCCAGTCCTGCGGGGGCGTCGACCGGCCGTAGAGCCGATTGTAGCGCTCGAGCTGCGCCG